>JAGGRV010000302.1 GCA_021159445.1 Deltaproteobacteria bacterium
ATTAATGGCCTGCCGCCTGATATTTATTCTTTTAGTCTGAATGGAAAATTGTTAGCAGCAATTGATAATTATAATTTGTATATATATGACCTTGAAAAAATACTTAAATAGCTATAATTAAATGCTACGAAAAACATATAGAACTAATTCAAGGGGACAAGTGATTGACGACATTTATAAATACCGTCTGACGACAATTAAAATTCCCGTTTTTTAAAGCATAAAATTGTTAAACTATCCAAGTACCCAAATTAAAAATGGAGGCTTGGATGATTACAGACCAACAGATAAGGAGACTAATATCACTTATGCAAAAATCATCAACTCTTGCAATCGCGGCTGCCAAATCGGGAATGGATGAAAAGACCGCAAGGAAATATCTCAAAGCCAATAGACTTCCGAGTCAAATGAAAAAAGAACATGACTGGCGAACCAGAAGAGACCCATTTGAAACTGAATGGGACCATGTTCGTCAGATGTTAGAATTAAATTCCGGGCTTGAAGCCAAAACGATATTTGAATATCTGCAAATGATAAATCCAGGCAAGTATCAAGACGGCCAACTGAGAACCCTCCAGCGCCGGATCAAAATCTGGCGAGCCACGGAAGGCCCTCCTAAAGAAGTTTTCTTTCCTCAGGAACATCATCCGGGAGAACTTTCTGAATCTGACTTTACCTGTATGAACAGTCTCGGGGTGACTATTGCACGTCAACGGTTTGATCATTTATTTTATCATTTTGTTTTAACATACTCTAACTGGGAAACCGGTTCTATCTGTTTCTCCGAGAGTTTTGAAGCCTTGAGCCAGGGGCTTCAGAATGCACTATGGGAGCTGGGTGGAGTCCCTGAGTCTCATCGAACGGATCGTCTGTCAGCAGCTGTTAACAACATGACCAACCCTGCTGAATTTACGCAGCGTTACAATGGACTCATGAATCATTACAAACTGCATGCACAGAGAATTAATGCCCGCCAGCCAAACGAAAATGGTGATGTAGAACAGTCCCATAACCGCTTCAAACAAGCTCTTGATCAATCATTAATGCTCAGGGGAAGCCGTGATTTTATCAGCCGTCATCATTATGAAACTTTTGTTGAGAAAGTTCTAACTCAACGTAATGCCGGTCGACATATCCGTTTTGAAGAGGAAAGGAAGCTATTAAGGCAGCTTCCGGCCTCCCGTCTGGAAAGTTCAAAGCGGATCAACGTCCGTGTCCGGAAAAGCAGTACCATTGTTGTTGCCGGCAATGTGTATTCTGTGAACAGCCGGCTCAGAGATGAATGGGTTCAGGTGCGTCTTGGTGCCGAGTATCTCGAGGTCTGGTATGCCCAGCGCTGTATTGAGCGGATTCCCAGGCTGTATGGCAAGAAAAAACATCATGTTCAATACCGTCATATCATCGACTGGCTGGTTCGCAAGCCTGGTGCCTTCGCTAACTATAGGTACAGAAGTGACTTGTTCCCGAGCCTTCGTTTTCGTATGGCCTATGATTTTCTCAGGTCTGTAATACCCGGGAAAGCCGATCGGGAATATCTGAAAATACTAGAACTCGCAGCCAAAGAGTCTGAAACAGCCGTGGATCAAATACTTGAGGACCTGATCGCAAACCAGATCCCTGTCTCCTGTGAAGCGATCAAGACATTACTTCCTCAACATCGGAATGATCTTTCGTCTGTTCGGGATGTGACTATTGACGAAGTTAATATCTCCATTTACGATACACTCCTTGAAGACGTGAGTATCGCAATATGAAAAAAATTATCCGTAAACGCTTAAACCAATATCTCAAAGAACTACGCCTGCCGACTTTTCAGAAATTCTATTCTGAACAGGCAGATATAGCCCGTCAGGAATCCTTCAGCTTTGAAGAATACCTGATGGATCTTGTGGAACTGGAACTGGAAGTCAGACGAGAAAACCGTATTGCAAAATATTTGAGAACTTCCAGAATCCCGATTGAAAAAAATCTAACTGCCTTTGACAGAAAACGACTACCGCAAAAAGTAAATGCTCAAATAAGCGCCTTGGTAGATGGTTCTTTTATAAGTCGATCTGAGAACATTCTGGCTTTTGGAAACCCCGGAACAGGTAAAACCCACCTGCTATGTGCCCTTGGACAAGAGCTGATTCACCAGGGGTACAGAGTGCTGTTTAAGCCCTGCAGTCTTCTGGTTCAGGAACTGTTGGTGGCCAAACGAGACCTGAAACTACCGCAGTATCTTAAGAAAATCGCCAGGAATGATGCTCTTATCATTGACGACATAGGTTACGTACAGCAGAGCCAGCAGGAGATGGAAGTACTTTTTACGCTACTAGCTGACCGTTATGAACGAACCAGTATCATGATTACAAGCAACCTCGCTTTTTCTCAATGGGATAAAATTTTCAAAGATCCAATGACGACTGCAGCAGCAATTGACCGCCTGGTTCATCACAGTGTAATTTTGGAACTGAACCTAAAAAGCTATCGTCTTGAACAATCTAAAAAAACAGCAAAGGATTATTAAAACAACCAATTTAAGATGTATCATCACTAACCTGAATAATTCATAAAAAAAGCTGTTTCATCCTATAATTAATTGTTTTATATTGAGTTACTAAGACTTAATAACAAAACAACATTGGAGAAACAGCCATGACACAAAATACAAAACAAATGATACTTTTTAAAGCTATTTCTCATAAAAAAGTTATTGCCGACTTCAACGGCGGTGATGTCAGCTCTGATGCCGGGCTGCTTTTTCTCAAAGAATCTGAATCCAAAAACGGGATTATCAGTCGCATTGCCAATGTACTTCATGATCAAAGACACCCGGGTTATGTTAAGCATGATCTTGAGCAATTGCTAAGACAACGTTCTTATCAGATTGCTTCCGGTTATGAAGATGCAAATGATTCAGATGAATTGAGACACGATCCGATCATGAAAATTGTTTGTGAAAAAACAGACACGTCTCTTGCCAGTCAACCGACCATGTGCCGATTTGAAAATGCATTTTCCCGAAAGGATCTCTTTCGTATTGCCCAAGCCTTTGTCGACACTTTCATCAGCTCCTATAAAAAACCTCCCAAAGGCATTATTCTGGATCTGGATGACACAGCTGATCCGACACATGGCAATCAGCAATTATCATTCTTTAACGCTTTTCATGACAGCTATTGTTTTATGCCGATGCACATTTATGAAGGTAAGAGCGGTAAGTTGATCACTACAATTTTAAGAACAGGCAAACGCCCCTCGGGAAAAGAAATTGTCATGATCCTGAAACGTATTGTCAAAAGAATAAGAGAAAGCTGGCCTGATGTTGGGATTATCGTCAGAGCTGATTCCCATTACGCATGCCCTGAAGTCTTTGATTATTGCGACGAGCATAACCTCAAATTTGTTTTAGGACTTACAGGTCGTGCCCCTATGATCAAAAAAGCAAAAAATACCACTGATAAAGCCAAAGAACTATATTTTGACAAAAAAAAGTTAGTCAAAATATTTACTGAATTCAACTACAGGGCAAAATCATGGTCTTGTGAGAGACGTGTAATCTGTAAAGCAGAATACAATGACAAAGGCCCAAACACTCGTTTCATTGTCACCAATTTAGAAAACAATAACCGCCGTATGATTTACGAGACCATTTACTGTGGCAGGGGAGCTATGGAACTGATGATCAAAGAACATAAAAGTCATCTCAGGTCAGACAAAACATCTTGTTCAAGTTTCAAGGCAAATCAGTTCCGGTTGTTTCTACACAGCATCGCTTATGTGCTTCTGCATGCTTTCAGGGAAAGATGTTTGAGAAATACTCAATTTGCCAAAGCTCGGTTTGATACTATCAGACTGAAGATATTGAAACTCGGAGCAAGGGTCATCTTTATATCAACGAAAATAAAAGTTCATCTCCCAACATCCTGTCCATATCAGGAAGAATTATACAGAATATGGCAAGCTTGTGTCACATGATATATTAATCCCTTTCTATTCGTTTACATAATCATGGGAGTAGTACGTCTTGAAATGCTGATTTTTCGGAAAATAACACAGAGACAAGTCGTTTTTGAAATTTTCAATGAACAGATGTTGCAGAAACTATCAATTATTTTAAATCAGCTTGTTTTAAGGGCATATTCTTTGCCTTTTTACAAGTTTATGAATTATTCAGGCTAATTTACTTGGTTTCTCATTTTTCGATAATTTTCTTTTAAAATTATTAAGAATATTAACAAAGCTTTCAATATGTTTCTCTCTTTCTGCTGGACTAAATTGTTTAAAAA
>JAGGRV010000157.1 GCA_021159445.1 Deltaproteobacteria bacterium
CAGTATGGCTGCTATTCAGACTCCACCACCTCGGCCTACTCCTGGTACTCGGCCTTTTGTGAAACCCTTTGGACTCTCCCCATTTGATATATTCTAATGCATTCGTGTCCTTAAGCTGCTTCTTGGTCTTATGGCACATAAACAGTTTGTTTGGCAGGACATCCGGATCAATGACGATCGTCCGGCATTCTCTGGGGCTTTTGATCACCGGCTTTAAAAACTCCTCTTCAATTCCCCATTCCTTTATCTTTTCATCATCGAGGTAGAAAAACTCATTACACCCTGTCTTTATCCCAAAGCGTACCTCTGCAATATCCCCTAGCCGCACCAGTTTATCCCCGGCCTTCTCTATGATCTTGAAATAGATATCCGGCGCTCTCAAATATTTCCCGCCCCATTTGTTGCCTTTGTATTTTCCGGTCAAAGGGACGGCTTTGCCCAGCTTTTTTTGCATTTTGTCTTTTTCGAAACCTTCTTCGAGCAGATCCTGCTGGGATGCCTGATAGACCCTGAAGTCATCCGTGCTCACAATTCCTTTAGTCTCTTCAATGGCAAGGAGTGTATCACTTGAAAGGACTTCTTCGAACGGCTTTTTAAAGGCGATGAATCGGACCGTGTGCGCAAGAGGATCTGCTTCGGGTTTGTTAAAGACAACGATGACAGTATTTACATCGGCAGACTTAAAGGAACGTTTGGCTTGATTATCGTAAATATCCTTCACCTCCATGTTGTGGAGCACCCACTCCTGGAGACCTGCCCCATAGCCCACATCGAGCCAGGAATTGGAAGTGATGAAGACAAACACTCCATTCTTGTTTAAAAGGGACATGCCAAGGTAGTAGAAATAGACATAAAGGTCTGATTTTTTGTCTATCCTCACCTGCTTTCCCAAAAAAGGCCTGGACGGATCGTATCAGTTTTTCTTTATACGCCTTTCGTTCTTCACGAGTGGTTGGCCGGTCAACAATGGTTGGAGGGCCGATTTCTTCCTGACGCACATAAGGCGGGTTTCCGATAATGATGTCAAAACCGCCCTTGATAAAAACGTCGGCAAAATCTATTTCCCACAACACATAATCCCGATCACTGAGCTTTCCGAAATCCTCAGATTCAAGAAGCCGCCTATATTCAGTAAGCCTGTCTTCGAGAGCCACGATCTTTTTTTCCGTTTCCTTGCGAAGGATCTTATTAAAATCAATCTGTTTCTGTCTAGGCTCTCTCTCGAAAAGACTCTCCTGTATTCTAAGCGGTTCTCCTATGCTTCTCTTGAGAGACTTGATCTGTGCCCGTATGGATTCCATGCGGTCTTTCAGAATTCCCTGAAAAAGCTCTTGCTCCAATTTTTGATGCTCGGCCTTGGTTTTTACCAGGGCTCCGCTCTTAACCCTGCCATGGAAAATCTTGTACTCAAGGTCACACAGCTTTTGCATAATCTGAGGGATTCTTTTGCCGGTTATGCTAAATTCCCCCCGGAGATGAAGGGGTACTCCGGCAAATTCTTCGATCAGGCTGTCACCCTGCCGCAGCCGATAAGTCAGGTTCGGGAGGAGTGGATCATTCGAGTGTTTCCGGACAAAATCATCAGGGGCATCCACCACTAAGGAAAGCCACAGGCGGAGTTCTGCAATGCGCACGGCATGGGCTTTGACATCAGCACCATACAGATTCTGTGAAATTACAGCCTTTTTGAGTTCAAAAGCATCGGTATTCTGATTGAGCTTTTTCCTGACAAAAATCCTGAGTTCCACCAGAATATGAAGCATGGCCACTAAGAAGGCACCTGAGCCGCATGCAGGGTCACAGATTTTGACCCCGGCAAGATATTCTTCCGTCTTTTTCCATGGCATATCAAGGTCATCAGGGGGCTTCAGGTAGTTCATGACAAGACGGATGATTTCTTTTCTATTTTTGGGTAGGTGCCGGGAGAGATATTCAATTAAAGCCCGCTGGCACATAAAATTGACCTCGGTGCGCTGGGTATAAAAGAGACCTGCCTAGCCACGTTCCTCTTCACTTACCAGTCGTTGATAAACGTTTCCCAAGAGTTCCGGATCAATGGCAAGCTCGATATCAAGAGGGGTATCCTCGCGCACAGTGAAGTTGTAGTGCTCGAATAATCTATCAAACATCAGGTCAAAGGCGCTATCAGGCACATTGATATCGGGCGGCTCAATTTTTTCCAGGCGCACAAACATACCACCATTCAAGTAAGGGGCATTTTTAAAGATTTCTTTGACTGGATCAGGGACAGACAGATCTTCAAAGCCGTTTTCTCGATTGAAAGCCCTAAAGAATAATGGCTCAAGATAGTCTCTATAAAAGGATTTGTTTTTTTCCTCCTCTTCCCTGCACGTATTATAGAACTCCCTCAAGAAATCAGCATTTTTATTAAGCCATTCCCTTTTCTGAACAAAATAGAGAAGCATCAGGCGGTTCATAAGGATCTGTGTAAAAGCATGGGCCTGTGTATGTGATTGGACCTTTCCTAATGATTGGCGCACATCTTCAAAAACCTTTTTGTATGTTTTATAAAAATCATCCGTGACACGTTCTTTCCTGAATGCCTCGCATTGCAGGTCGTAAATATCAAACGGATTCATATCCACTTGTGGCAACGCTAAAGCGTTCAATACCTGAAGTTCGGTATGAAATGCCTCTCGAAGAGTATTGAGCTTGAGCCTGCCCGGCAGTTCAAGATCAGCAAAAGGCATCCGGAGATCGTCTTCAATGTTATAGGCAAGCTTCCTGAAAAGGCGTGAAATACCGGATCGGCTTTTGATATCTGAGACATCTGAAGGAACAATGCTAAAAAGGTTCCCGTTCATAATTGTCTCTTGAGGTAAGCCTTTTGGGCGTCACTAATCAAGTCAGATACATGATTGGTATCAACACGTTTGACCTTTAATGATATCCTATCATTTTCAGCATGATTCAAGATAAATGTTTTATTTAAGAAAGCGCTTTCTGTTTTAAGCATGTGAAATAGCTTCCCCATGGGTTTGAGGTAAGGAATCAGGAGGATATCTGAAATAGCGGCTAAAAGCTTATTGCGCAAAAGGGGTGCATCTGTGCCATTGATTTTCGTTACGCTATCAGGAAAAAGACTGATCATAAGACCCCTTGATGTCCGGTCAAGAAGTTTGAATTTTTGCTGAAATCCGCTTACCTTTAGCCCTTTTGCCGCAAATAAAGCGATATTTGCCTTGCCCTCGATCAAGGCGTCAAGGATGCCTTTTTCTAAGGGAGAGTGCCAGCCCCCGGCGACAGTTACCTCTGAATCACGCAGGGCATAAAAGAGATGGTAGCTATCCCACACGACTGGTCCTGGGGCCTTGCCGGATGCCAAAACGCCGATCACGGGATACTCCTTAACGATATCAGGATTCCCTGCGTAATAAATTTCCTTTTTCTTATCAGAAACCAACAGCGTCCTTTTTCTTGTTTCTGTCATGATCTGGACCTGAGTTTCTCTCAAAGAATAGACATTATCTATACCATTTTACAGGGAAATGAAGTGGACCCAATGTCAAGACTACTTTTCGGCATTTTTAAGCTACACAATCTATAATTTCTTTAGAAGTTTCACGGCAGCCTTCTTAACCTGTATATCAGGGGCTGAAAGCACGTCTCGGAAATCGTCCTAAGCCCAGCAAGTCCTTTCTGTTGACTTCATACAATTGCTTTAATGCCAAGGCTCGAATACGGGCATCTTTGTACATCAGACATTTTCGACATGTTGCTATATATTATAGATCATGTATTAGGAAACATCCATGGAATGTGGACTTTTAAGTATCGAAGTTTCAAAATACCACCCCTGTCAAAATAGATATAGGAAAACGTCAGGGATATGGTGACTGAGTTGAATCAATCTTTCATTGTCCTGTTAAGCGCTTCGGAAAAAGCAAACTCGGAAACTCCCACTTGTCGGACTACTTCAGCCAGTGAAATTCCAAAATTCTCTACCAATTGATATACTATCTGTGCCCCAATTTGACAAATACGTCTTACACGACTACCCATCCGCAGATCCTGTGGATGGGTATTTTCTTTTCGGCATATTCGCTCAATGAACTCAGCAATTTTTTGCCTGCCTTCAGACTAAACATCTTCAGATGATGGAACGTGGAAAATGCATAAGGAGAATCCGCAGATGACCCCGGTACCATCTTCTGGAGCTACCCCAGTTAAATATAAAGAAAAAGGCCCCGGTTAAATGCTCTGCGAATTGAACGGGGTAAACATTTAAGGAAAGGGGAAAG
>JAGGRV010000447.1 GCA_021159445.1 Deltaproteobacteria bacterium
GATATCCATTATCTGATCATGGATGTCCTTCCATTCCTGCATCCTGTTGTAGGAGAGGAAGTTCTCTCTGCAGTATTTTCGTATCTGATTCCTGCTGCGCCCGGCTTTCAACTCTTTATGATAGGCATTCCACATTTTGATAAAAGTCAATAAATCAGAAGAAGGGTCCTTAAAGGAGCTGTGGGCCTGGTCTGCCTGGCTCTCTTTATCTGCCGGGCGTTCTCTAGGATCCTGGATACTCATGGCCGACGCAATTATGACAACCTCTTTCAGCGCATTCTCGTGCCGTGCCTCAATGATCATCCTGGAAATTCGCGGATCAAGAGGCAGCCTTGCCATAATCCGCCCTGTCCTGGTCAGTTTGCCTGCTGCATTCAAGGCCCTCAATTCTCTCAGTGTGGTAAATCCTTCTTTTATGGCCTGGGGAGATGGGGCATCCACAAAAGGAAATTTATCAACAGGACCAAGTTTCATTGAGTAGAGACGCAGTATGACCTCGGCCAGATTTGATCTGCGGATTTCAGGCAGAGTGTATTCGGGCCGATCTTTATAGTCCTCTTCGCTATAAAGCCGAACGCAGACCCCAGCATGAACCCTCCCTGCACGTCCTGCCCTTTGGTCCGCGCTGGCCCTTGATATGGGAACGATTGGAAGTGCCTTTGTGCGGGACCTGACATTATAGCGGGCAATTCGAGCCAGACCCGAATCCACGACATACATGATTCCAGGGACTGTAATGGAGGTCTCGGCTACGTTCGTAGCTACTACGATTTTCTGAACAGGGGCCGGCCTGAATATGCGCTTCTGGTCGGAAGCGGCCAGTCTGCCGTACATGGGAAGTACCAGGGCCTCATCCCGACACCTGGCCTTCAGGATCTTGACGGTTTCCAGTATCTCTCTCTCCGTGGGAAGAAAGACAAGTATGTCACCAAATGGATCTTTCCTCTTAATTTCCTCTGTTGCGAAAATAACTTTTTCAACAGTGGTTATATCAGATTCTTCATCTTGTTCTATAGGTTTGTACTGTATCTCCACTGGATAGCCGCGACCCGCAATCTCTATTACAGGGGCTTTGCCGAATGCCTGGCAGAAATGAGCAGTGTCCATTGTGGCGGATGTGATAATGACCTTTAGTCCAGGCCTGACCGGCAGGAGTCTTCTGAGTATCCCCAGGAGGAAGTCTATATTCAGGCTTCTCTCATGGGCCTCATCTACAATTATGGTATCATACGCCCTGAGTCTGGGATCTTGCTGCACTTCAGCCAGGAGCATGCCATCTGTTACAAATTTGATCCTGGTTTCAGGTCCTGTACTGTCTCTAAAGCGTATTTTGTAACCAACGAGTCCGGGTCCATGAGGCCCCAGTTCTTCGGCAACTCTGGCAGCCACAGTTATAGCCGCCACCCTCCTGGGTTGTGTGCAGGCAATTTTCCTATGTGTACCCCTTCCTGCTGCGAGGCATATTTTGGGCAATTGAGTGGTCTTCCCGGAACCTGTCTCACCGCTGACAATTATGACCTGGTTCTGCCTTACAGCAAAGACCAGATCGTCCCACACACTGCAGATGGGAAGACCAGATGGACAGGAAATCAGGATCTTTTTCAGGAGATCAATCACCAAATCACTAAATCACCAAATCACCAAATTCTTTAAGGAATGGATTGGTTTTTTTCTCTTGTTCAATAGTGGATGTGGGACTGTCTCCATAATTGTGCCCGGGAAGCACTATGGTGGTATCAGGAAGGGGGAAAATGTGGGTCTTGAGGGATTTGATCAAGGTCTCGAATGAGCCGCCCGGCAGATCTGTCCGCCCGGCAGCACTGACAAAAAGGGTATCCCCGGTAATTATATAGCCATGCCCGTAAAGACATACTGATCCAGGAGAGTGCCCAGGAGTATGGATTACCTCAAATCTGAGATTGCCGACCTTGATCACATCTCCGTGGGCAATATATTCATCCGCCGGAGGAGCCGGCTCAAAGCCCCACGCCCTGAACATTTCGACCGTCTCATGGTTTCTGAACATGATGTCGTCGGCTTTGTGCATCAACACCGGTGCTCCGGTAAGGTCCTTCATTCTCTGATTTCCACAGGTATGGTCCGGGTGACCATGGGTATTGACTATGTAACGCAGGGTGAGGCCTGAATCGGTGATTTCTTTTGAGAGTTTTTCTTCACTTCCTGCAGGATCAACGATCATGGCCTCGTGCGTATCAGGGCATCCTATTATATAGGCCTGAACATCCAGAGGACCAACTGTATAGATTTTTAATATCATCCGGTCTGCGTCTCCTTCCGTCTCCTTTTGAGTGCAAAGCTGCCTGCGAAAAGACCGGCGACACAACCTTCTCCCACGGCCTTTGCCATCTGAAAGGGAGGTCCGCATATGTCTCCTGCTGCATAGACGCCGGGTATGTTGGTGGCCTGTTTTTTGTCAGTGACAATATAAGTTAATTTTTCCGGATCCAGGCTTACTCCCAGAAAAGCCGTAAGCTCCATGGCCCCTTTGGCGCCTTTTTCAATAAAGAGTCCGTCAAGGGAAAGTTCGGTGCCGTCGCTGAGTATAACGGCATCCAGCTTGTCGGTGCCCTTGATCTCCTTCACTTTGGACCCGGCAGCCATTATCACATTGCCTTTTCCCAGCGCTGCCTTGAGCGCAGGGTTCACCTTCAGATCTTTAGTTATTATGAGCGTTACTTCCTTAGCTATCTTACTCAGAGTGACCGCGCCATGGGCAGCAGCGCTCCCGTCTCCCACTACTGCTACCACAGCATCCCTATAGAAGTTTGCGTCACAGTCAACACAGTAACTGACTCCTCTGCCGACCAGGTCCTTTTCTCCTTTAAGCCCGAGGCCTTTACGTGTTACTCCGGTTGAAATTATCAGGGCATATGTAGAGTAAGTCTTTCCGCTCTCAGTGGTTACCTGGTATGCATCACCTTGAAGGACAGCAGTTGTTATAACGTCTTCTTGAAGAAGTTCCGCCCCAAAATATTCTGCCTGCTGCATACCTGTTAATAGGAGCTCCTCTCCTGTTTTTACTCCGGGGACACAGCAGTAGTTTTCAATATGGGCCTTGTACAGGCTGCTGGATTCCGGACGGCCCAGTACCAGCACCTTGGCCTTTTTCCTTGCTGCATGAATTGCAGCCTGCAGACCGGCAGGTCCTGTCCCAAGAATAATTACGTCGTATGAAGGGATAACTTTTTCGATTTTTTCGTCCATATTCTTTCTATTTCCTATTAGGATAAACCAGAATAGTGCCTAAAGTGAACTAAAGTTTTAAGTGACTAAAGTTCTTGTGCGATTAGCTATTAGCCGTTAGGTTTTAGCTTAACAGTCCGTTTTTATACAAAGTTTTTACCTAATAGCTAACGGCTAACAGCTAATGGCTGGCATCCGTCTATGTTGAAAAAGTGTAAATTACAGAATGAAGGATGCCCAAATGTCTTTATCTTATTAGAGAAGTGAAGGCCTGCGCTTACGTCCACGGGTTGTTATAAGACCTATAATCCAACCAACTATCAGAATTCCACCACCGGCAAGAAACCACTTTATTCTGCTATTATCTCTGAGATGTTCATTTTCCTGCTCGGCTATATTATATTTATGTTTTATTTCTTGGAGTTCCTCTGCTGTTTCTGAAAGGGCCTTTTTGAAATTTAGTACATCTGCAGCATCCTCTTTAAGGCTATTATAGCTCTTTCTGAATTGATTTCTGTCTAGAATACAGGCTTTTAAGTCCTGTTTATACTGATTCCGTGCTTCTGAGACTTCATTCAATTGTTTGTTGACCCCAGTTATCTGTTTTTTGAGTTGATCTCTCTGGGCCTGTAATGAAGCGACCACGTCCTTCAAGGGTGGGGAGGCGCTTAAATACCTTTTAGGCATCCAGCCTTTCTTATTATCTGATGTGCGTATCTTGGTCCAGTCCCCGTCCTCTTTCAACATTTGCACCCGACTACCGTTTATAATCACGGCAACGATCCTGTATTCATTACCCTTACCACTCCTCAGCGCGATCTCGGCGGTGGGTACTACGTATAGGTATTTAGCCAGAGCTGTTGATGGAATACATAAAAAAACAACAAGGGCGATTGCTATTACGGAATACAACAGCATCAAGTAACCTGGTAGAGTCTTTAAATTCCTTTCCATGAGTTTTATAGCCATTACCTCTGTACTCCTAGAAACCTAAGTTGAGCGATTAGCTGTTAGCCATTAGCGTTTAGCTTTGAAAAAATCAAGGCATTA
>JAGGRV010000131.1 GCA_021159445.1 Deltaproteobacteria bacterium
CTGCGTCCTCTGCGGTCTCTAGCGACTATAGGGAGCGGGCGAGAGAAAAGAATATCTCTCTTTGACTCTGTGTTCGTCTGTGAAAATCCGTGTAATCAGTGAAATCCGTGTCCAAAAAGAATTCTATTCTTTCATGAGCTATTTTTTCTTTGTCCGTCAGTGTCTAATCCTCTAATCCTAATTCCATTGATCGAGGAGTAGAACCATGAAACTAATATTAGTATTATCGCTTTTTCTTCTTTTAGCTGGTTGTGGAGGAGATGAGATGCAAATCAACCATGCAAAGCTGCCTTCAATCAAAGATATTCCCAATAGTTCATGGGAAAAATTGTCACAAAAAAAGATATATTTTGGTCACCAGTCCGTTGGATTCAACATCATAGACGGCATCAAGGATCTGATGAAAGAGAATCCGCAGATCAAATTGAACATTGTCGAAACCAGTGAACATAAAGACTTCGAGAATCCTATGTTTGCCCATTCCAGGGTAGGCAGTAACAAGGATCCAAAATCCAAGACAGATGCCTTTGCAAGTCTGATGGACAAGGGCATCGGTGATAGGGCGGATATTGCTTTCTTCAAGTTTTGTTATGTGGATATTAGTGGGCAAACGGATGCCCAAGAGATTTTTACTCATTATAAAGATACGTTGGCACGCTTGAGGGCAAAGTACCCTAAAACGGCCTTTGTCCACGTCACGGTACCTCTATCAACAACGAAGATAACATGGAAGACACGGATTAAAGAAATTTTGGGGAAGGATGAAATTTGGGAATATGATGCCAATATAAGAAAGAATGAATTCAATGATCTTCTGAGAAAAGAATATAGCGGGAAGGAACCCATTTTTGATCTTGCGTATGTAGAATCCACCTTTCCGGATGGAAGAAGGTCCACGTTTACAAAGGCCGGGGAAACGTATTATTCCATGGCGCCGGAATATACCTATGATGATGGTCATCTCAATGAAACAGGCCGCAAACGAGCTGCCGAGCAACTTCTGGTTTTTCTTGCAAACTTAAACTAATTCGATAGTATAGGAATTTCCATTTTTGGACACGGATTACACGGATGGCTATGGATTAGGTCTATATTGTTCAAACAATACTTCCATTTCATAAATGCTGCCGCATTTGTGAAATAAAAATCTGTGTAATCTGTGAAATCTGTGTCCAAAATTTTCCAAGTCCGCCCGAAGTGCGCTAAGTTCATAGTATAGGAATTTCCATTTTTGGACACGGATTACACGGATTACACGGATGGCTATGGATCAGTACCTTAGTATTTATTTTCGCGTTTTTTCTGGCAGAAAATTCTGAAACACAATCACGAAAACACGAAAGATTGAAAGCACGAAATAAAACAACATTCAGGCTTTCGTGTCTTCGTATTTTCGTGCTTTCGTGATCAATTTTTTTATCTTCAAACCTTTTTGGTTCCGGCTTGTCCGGGTTAGGTTTATACTGTGTAATCCGTGAAATCTGTGTCAGAGATTTTTTTAAGCTCGCCCGAAGGGCGCTAATTTAATTTCTATGTCTTGTTTCGTATCTTCGTGTTTTCGTGATTGATTTTGGATGGTTTTTTAAAGGCACCAACCTGGAATCTATATAGAACCAAAAACAAATAAGGAGATTGATATGGAAAGTCATGTATTCCAAACTAAAATATGTAAAAGAGGATATTTGGAACTAAAAAATTTGCCTTTCAAGGAAGGTACAGTTATTGAGATATCAATATCAAAGAAGGAAAGAAAAAAGAATTTGCAGAATTTGATTACCAATGATCATGTGTGGTCTAACGAAGATATTAAAGCTATTGAGCGTGGAAGGGAAATAATAAATAAATGGAAGATATCCTGATAGATACGGATGTTGTCATTGAATACTTGCGAAGTAAAGAAAAATCCTCAACAGAATTTATAAAGCTACTGCAGAAGCATGATCTCCTTCTTTCTTCGATTTCTGAGTTCGAACTTTACCTTGGTGCAAAAACAAAACGGCATCAGAAAGATTTGAAAATGATTTTTGATGAAGTGTCAGTCATACCCTTCGATTTTGGATGTGGGAGAATAGCTGCTAATATTTGGAAAGGTCGTGAGTTAAGCCATCAACACCATGAAATAAAGGATGTTTTTATTGCAAGTATTGCAATATACAATGACCTATGGCTACGAACTTTTAACGAAAAGCATTTCAAGGGAATAGAGGAACTAAAGATGTGGCAATGGTAATATTGACAAAGTTTGTGATGGAAATTGCTGGCATCCGTCTATGTTGAAAAAGTGTAAACCACAGAATGAAGGATGCCCAACCATTGAAGAGATCCCGGAGAGCAAGCTAGGGGAAATTTTGGATTTTATGGAGTTTCTCCTGGTAAAAGAGCGTCATAAGAAAAAGGGGAAATTGGACCTCGAACCAGGCAAGGACCCAATTCTGGAGTTCATAGGCGGTGTATCGCACGGTTCCCTGGCCAAGGATATAGACAATGAGCTTTATGGAGAGAAGGCTTGAAGATCTT
The DNA here is from genome assembly GCA_021159445.1 of Deltaproteobacteria bacterium. Lineage (GTDB taxonomy): Bacteria > Desulfobacterota > Dissulfuribacteria > Dissulfuribacterales > UBA3076 > UBA3076. The sequence goes on from JAGGRV010000131.1 coordinate 2,518, forward strand.
TATCGATACTTGGGGGTGGCTTAGCGGGACAGAAATGAGTCTCGACACGAGGACGTGAAAGCGTTTTACCGCCAATTTCGTGATCAGCATGGAATCATTTATACCTCGGATTATGTGGTGGAATAGTGGCAACGGCCTCATTACAGTACAGTAGGAACCCATGATATTGAAATTATTGACTGCCCGGACTTATTGAGAAGAATTACAATAATGGCCTTGGACGGAGGAGATAAAAAGCATATGAAGATGTCCAAAGAGAAATTTATCCGGGAGATAAGTAACCTTGAGCTGTCGAGGGAAGAATTTGTTCGTTTAGTGGTAAGATAGAGGATTTTGTAAAAAGGGCTTCCGAAATTATACAAAGCGAAGGTCAGGATTAGGGCTTCATCCCCTATTCCTACGGCAGAATGAATACTTCCCTTCCGCCGAAGGCGGATTGCTCTTTCTCAGTTTCCAGATGAAACTGAGAAAAATCCGTGAAATCCGTACTAATTTTGAGTTTTGAATGCTTAATTGTGAATTATGGATTCTGAGAAACCGAATTTGATCAAAGATAAGAGTTATCAATTTGCACTGAGGATAATTTTTTTGTACCGCCAGATGCAAGGCCAGAACGAGTATGTACTCTCCAAACAGCTCCTGCGAGCCGGAACCAGTATTGGTGCTAACGTGGAAGAAGCATCTGCAGCCCAGAGCCGAAAAGACTTTGCAGCCAAAATGGCTATTTCATCCAAGGAAGCTAGGGAGACCCATTATTGGCTCAGGCTCATTCGGGATAGCCAGCTATGTATGAATATTGACGTTGGCCCACTGATTGAGGACTGCGAGGAACTGATTCGTATGCTAACCGCGATTGTCAAGACCACTCAAAAAAGCTGTTAGGAAAAAATTCAAAAATCAGCATTAAAAACTAAGAATTGGGTTCCTGGCCCAAGTAACCCAATGAACCCAACAAACCCAGTTCGCCTAGCAACTGACAATGACCAATCTGCCTGGGACAGCTATGTCTTGAGCAATTCTGATGCCGGCCCTTATCACCTCTATGGGTGGAAAACTGTGGTAGAAAACGTATACGGTCACAAAGGATACTACCTGATAGCTGAAAACGGGCATGACATAAAGGGTGTATTGCCTCTACTTTATGTTCGAGTTCCTTTTTTAGGCGGTAACCTGGTTAGTCTGCCATTTTGTGACATTGGTGGAGTACTGGCAGAAGACGAGTTCGTTCGGCATAAATTGCTTGATGACGCATTTAGTCTAGCAAAAGAGCTACAGGCAAAATTCCTTGAAATTCGATGCTATCGGGAAAAGTTGTTTTCAGATGAATGTGACCTGCCAATTGAAGTTGAAGCGAACAAGGTAAGTATGCTGCTTGACCTGCCGGGCTCATCTCAGGAATTATGGAACGGATTTAAGTCGAAGCTACGTAGTCAAGTGAGAAAGGCTGAAAAGAACGGCCTGCATTTTTCCTGGGGTGATGCATCTTCCCTTGATGATTTTTATAAAGTATTCAGCCGGAACATGCACGATCTGGGCTCGCCCGTCCACTCAAAAGAATGGCTTGAAAATGTCATTGTAAACTTCGCAGAAAATGCTCGCGTTGGCTTAGTCCGGCTGGATGAGAAGGCAGTAGGAGTTGGCCTTATTTTATTGAACCGCCATAAGGTGAGTATCCCCTGGGCTTCAACCTTGCGCGAGTATAACCAGCTTAATCCCAACATGCTCCTGTACTG
>JAGGRV010000192.1 GCA_021159445.1 Deltaproteobacteria bacterium
AAAGGAAAGCAGCATACCAGAAAATAGCTGGGTAGAATACCAGTCACTCAGAGATGGACTGAGTAATCTCCAGCTATTACAAGGAAAGGTGAACCAAAGCAAGTCTGATCAAGATTTTGAAACCTGGTTACATAATGTTGAAGCTGACGAGCCTTTGGCATTGGATGCATACAAGACACAACATATGATTCCAGACGTTGATCTTTCGTTTCACAATTTCCCACAATTCTTTGAGGAACGAACGAAGATAATCAAAGCAAAATTACAGGAATTACTTGATATTTGAATCCCGAGTTTCCCACTCAAAAATCAAAACCACCATCGTAGGGCTGCACGCCTCCAAAATTTCCGCTATTTGTTGGTCGTAATCTTCTTCATTTAATTCCCATCGACTTTAGATATTCCCTTCTTACAACATTCTCACTCCGAAACAACTCCAATATCGCTTTCTGCTGTGATTGAAGAGTTATTAACTTGAAAAACTCGTCACCCCTACTCTCAATTGTTATTTTTCCGATTATCCCCTCTTTCAGCACCTCATACACCTTTTGCGGACTTCTTACTCCGATATCCACTTCCTTCAAGCGGTTCGCTATCGTGATATCCAGCAGATACGAGAGTACACATATTGTGTAATGCGCTCTTACGTGTTTTGGAGTCCAGACATTGAACGGCTGTATCTTAATAAATGATTTCACGTCTTTGAACGCCTGTTCTATCTGATTCTTGTCTCTGTATGCACGAATCAGGTCATCTTCTGTAAATATATTCTTATCACCCCCTTTACTCGGAGTATTTGTGACAATCGTCCACAAGCCATCAGTTCTCTCTTTTTTCTTAATTGCCTCTCTATTTTCATCTGTTTCTTTGGGAACAATACGGAAGCTGTTGATTTCCTTTCCTTCTTCTTTTATTACCAGAGGTTCGAGATCATAACCCACAAAGTTCTTTGCTTTCATCGCTCCCAGCTGTTTATCGATTCTATCTCTTGTTTTGTCCCTGTTTCTGCTTTTTTTCGCTCCGGACAACGCCTTGTTCTCCTCATCCAGATAGTCTTTTGCTCGCTGTATCAGCTCTTTGCGGGATTTTCTCTGGTCTTTAAGCATTTCTGGATTGAATATCATGACATAACGTCTGCCATCTACCGTTCCAACGGTTTCATAATATGTTGAGTCATCATACTTTTTGAACCCCATTTTTAGTATCTGTTCAGTCATACTTTCTTCGTTCACTGATTCAAAACGCTCAATATTGACGTTTTGCATATTTGGAATCTGATTCTTGTCAAGAGCCGTGATATACTTATATTTTTTGAGCTCCAGGTGCTTGAGATTCACATCAGAGACCATCCCTCTGTCAAAAACCAGCACTATCTCATTGTCTCCGAATCCGAACTCTGTTTTCCACTGAGTCGACAAACCTTTGATCGTCTCAACATCCGCGGTGTAATCTTCGAGTATATCCCACGCAAATGGATAACCGCTGGAGTTCACCAGAAGTGAGAGGACGACTCTCTTTTTCCGAAATCCGTTGCTCTTAGTCCTCCCTGCGCTTGCCAACTCGCATTTCCTTCCTTCGAAATACGAATCGGTAAGATCGTAAAAGACGATGTGCATGCTGTCTTCGTTCCGTTTCTTCAGGGTTCTGTACAGATAACGCTCTATGTCCTCCTTTCTATCCTCGATAAGATCAAGCTCACGGAATATTCTTGATTTATTGATATGCTCGCTGTCTATGCAGAGAATACGGTCTAATGCGGTTTTGTTGAACCAGTCTACAGCGGAAAGATAACTTCCCGGATCCAGACAGTGATATAGCGTCAATATCTCCGCAATCTCTGATGTCCGGACGTCTTTGCCGTCTGATTTGGGGAATATATTCGAAAGTTTCCACTGCTTCCAGATACCATCCAGAAATGCGGCGTCTAAATAGCGCCAGTGGTTCGCAAAGATCAGGTCGTCTACCTTCACCGTCTCAATCTCGAGCTCTTTCGCGACTGCAAGACCGCGCCTGATCCGTTGCACCTCGTCTTGTGTCAAACTGCCTAGATATTTGATCACACGATGCCGGTTCTTGCCGTTTTCCCTGTACGGTTCTACGAGGCTGTAGTAATTATGGTGGTGATGCTTGAGATACCAATTGAACGCCATACTCTTGTATTGGTCGTAAATTACTTAAAGGTATCTATCTACTAACGGTATGTGTCGAATGTAAATTGTATAGTTATGATGGCGAATTGTTGGTCGTAATAGTGGTGAGATATATCTGCTGATATGGGGTGTATGTGGGCGAGAAGCGGTCTATTGCAACTGATTTTCTACTCTGATGCCATCAAAAATTAGCGATCAAGTGTGGGAAAGGTGGGCTGGAATTGGCTTTATTGCTATCGACTCGTTCATGTCATAAAAACTCGTAGTTAAAATCAACTCCACCAGTCATCGGTCAAGACACTTGCCGACCCACCCGGTATTTTTATGAAATAATGCCATCCAGGTATTTGGATATACCTACCCCCAATTACTTCTAATCAGTTATCTGATGCATGGTTTATGCACCAGATCACGCAGTCTCTGGCGTAAGGTGCTAATGAACAACCTCAACGCTCTGGATATCCGGGATCTCTTCCTTCAACCGCTTCAAAACACCATCCCGTATAGCCACCGATGGTACCGGACACCTGCCACATGAACAACCGGTCATGACTTTGAAGGTCACCAGGAATTTGCTGAATGTGACCGGGACGCGGGTCTTTTCAAGAGCGATCCTCACAACTCCATCACTGAAATCTATCAGAGTGATATCGCCGCCATCGGCTTTCAGAACAGGACGTATGCTCTCCTGTATGATTCTGTCTATCATCTCAAACGACGTACTTTCATCCATCGGGTTTGTGACACCTCCTGAGGATATTCAGGTACCAGTGCTGATAAGACTTCGCAGGAACCTGTAGCAGAATGGGATAACCAACTCGCCTCAACTCGCCCCAGCCCCACCCTGCAGCCGCAGCCAACATGAGATCACAGGTCGAGGAGTTACTTAACGGGACATCCGAGGTGCAGGTTAGCACGTTTCATTCATTCTGTGCAGGAGTCAGGGAATACATACGATACTTCGATATTCCCGGATGACCGCGTAGACCTTGACGTGAGTTTCAGAACCAATAGGATCCTCATCGTATCCCACGACTGTATCATGCACAACTATCCGGAAGAAGATGATGCGGGTCTGTGTGTCAGGATCCGGAACTTCGAGGGCGCAGAAGGCGAAAACGTCAACATCGCCGAATGCATGGATGAAGATGAGGAAGCAAGGTACATCATGGAGCAGATCGAGGCATACCTTGAGAGCGGGCTATTCACTTTAAACTTAGTAAAGAAGGCTACGGGGACTAAAAATATGCGTGAAAACGGATGCAGCATATTCCTGCTTGCAGGCACGGAGGCAGCAACGCCGACTCCATCCGGCGGAAGCGGCGGAAGCGGCACATATCCGCCAGGATGGTTCGAGACCCCGACGCCTGCCGTGACCGCAACGAAAGCGTCGGCGCCATCGGCGACAGCAACCGCGACAGATGCGCCGCCGGGCGAGCGCGTGACGCCAGCACCGACGAAGAGACCCGCAGCGGCAACGGCGACTGCACCGGCGGCGGAAGGGACGACGGCAAGGGCTGCGAAGCAGGGGCTGCCCGGGTTCACCGCGGTCTTCGTGATCGCGGGGATGCTTGCTGGCTGCGTATGTGGTGATGCGGCGGCGGAGATAAGGGCGGTGCGGGACTGTCGGCATGTCTGCATCACGCTCTGCCGCGGGCAGGTGCGCCCACATCCGGGGCGATCCGTGCAGAGTGTGGTTGTGAGGTGTGGTAGGACACACATCGACCACATCGATTCCGGGCTCTCTGGTAATTCGAGTTACAAACACTTTTTGCAACCAATCAGGTATGTTGATTGATCGCCCGATTGCGATTCTGTACTTTCTGGCAAGAAAAATAACCGCAGAGGGCGCAGAGGATCGCAGAGCGTTTAACTGTTTATTTCCCCTCCGCGTCCCTCCGCATACTCTGCGGTTAAATTCCCTGTTTGGTTACAGTATTCTCCCGTCCCAGGTAGTTCCTGCATAGTGAAGTCCACTGATAGTGGTTTTGGGTACCTGAGTAGTTACCACTTTTTCACGCTTCAGGAG
>JAGGRV010000251.1 GCA_021159445.1 Deltaproteobacteria bacterium
TAAGATCCGTTGCTAATTCAACATCAATTTTTTTGCTTAACTCTTCGGCGATTATGAATACTGGTTGGAAACGTCTATGAATATTGGAAGGAGGAACAGGAATAATATAATCCATTTTTTCTATTCCTCCAATTTTCACAATGGCATTAACAATCTGTGGAACTACTGACAAATCAGATTTGTATTTAAGTTTGTATACCAATTCTCCCATTTCACTTCTGATGGTTTCGAATCTATCATGCCCGAACTCATCCACGCCCAGATACTCACTGCTTTTTGTGTGCAAATCTAAAGCGATTCCTTTTTTCCAATTACCGTGAATTTTTATTCCCATAATTATTCACAACGTTTGGGATAACCGGCGGGCAGACTTGTGTAAGTTTTGGATACCACGTTTCCTCGTCCCGTGCATCCCTTGGTTATCAGATGGTCAATTCATGACACACGTTTTAAAATGTCTTGCATATCACTTTTGATTTTGTCTTCAGGAACGTTCAAATGCTTTGCTAATTCATCAAATATTTCGTCATTCAGCTTTATGTCAAAAGCGACCTTATTGGAATTACATTTGCTGCAAAAAGCCACGTCAACGTAGTTTATATTCCTATGAATTTTAAAGTGGATATACTCCAAATTATACTGTTGTTTCATGTGGTATCTTACTACGTTTTGCCCTTCGTCATCCCCGACGTCATAATCTCCATCAATCTTGAATATGCGCCTTTTGAAAAAGCCTTTGTAACCGCAAGCGTTACAACTCACAGGGGCAAGCCTATTGAACTTCTTTGTCCTCAATATTTTGTCAACTTCCTTTTTTGATAACTCTGCTATCCTAATTGTCTTACCCATTGTTGAAATCCTCATTGAAATCCATGATGCAAAGTTGGCATTCCCTGAAAGCGGCGTTTGGGATAACCGGTTTGAAAAATCGTCAGCTTTTTCAAGTCCGAGTTTATCCCATTGTGTGCAGCATTGATCAAGACCAAAAGCCACCGTTAAAATTCAATTATTTCATTTTCCGCTTCCCTGTAAATTTCATCAATATTTTTTTGAATGGATATTGTGCTTTGAATTGCAGTTGTAATCTTGCAGTAATGCTTAACATCATCAAGAGATAGGACTTTCCCTTTCCTGTCTTTGAGCCACTTGCTTAAAACCTGATACCCGCCGATCCGGTATTGCCAGATATTTTCCTGTATCCCTTCAAAATACTGGTGTTTATTGATGTAAACACACGAGAGCTTTTTGTCATATTTTATCTTTTCTATTCTTTTGTCGCCAGTGCCCTGAAACTTGGCAATCGGTAAATCAAGCATAGGGGATTGCATAAGGTGCAAGTCCACAAGAAGTTTCCCGCATTCTCTCAATTTATGAAAAAGGCGTTCGTCTTTTGTAAAAGGGATTCTCGGAAAATCCGTTTTTAAAAATTCGGCATATTCCGTCCGGTAAATGTTGGAGTAGAGAACAGCGTAAATATAGTAAAAGATGTCTTCAGGCTCCGAATCGGTTTTATAGGCTTTCGCCAGGGCGGAGAATACCTTTGGGTTGATATTCGCTTCTCTTTCCTTTGACTCTTCCAGGTGCTTGAAAAGGTCTTTCTGAACGGGGTCGGGATAGAGGTAGAGGGAGAAAAGGTAAGAGCGTTCTCTTGTTTCCAAAGAGACGGTACAATCATTAATGATATAATTTGTACACAATGCATGCCTGAAATCACCATTGACTTGGCGATTGGAAATCATTCCCAAATTCTCCCGCATCATATGGCGCATGACATCTTTCCTGGATCGTTCAATCAACGCATCATGATAGAATATCCATTGAATATCAAAGGGTCTATATAAAATTTTAGCAAATGCACTTTCCCAATCTTTGTCATTTCTTACTTTTTCCCGCGCTGTTTTCAGTTTCCAGTTGGCCTTGTCCTTAAGTTTATATGGCTTGCTTATCAGCTCATCCAGTATTTTTTCGTCACAAAACATTCTGATGCGCCGCTTGAGCGCTTGTTGATCAGAATCAATAACAAACTTGTCTCTTGAAGTAACGATCCCCACGCTGTTTACAGGAAAAATATCGGTTATTTTCGGCGATTTTTCATACTGTTCTAAAAGCTTTTCATCTCTGGGAACAAAAAGATAAAATTCTGATTTGGGAGCTATTTCTTGCCATTTTGTTGTTTCAATATTGTTATTAAGAAGCCAGTCGTATTTTTCCTTTCTTATTCCCCACAGTTCGGAATGAAAAACCTTCTTGCCGTTTTCACTATTCGTGTCTTTTGTCTTAATGAACAACGCAATGGCCGTTCCCTGGCGGATATCAAACACGTTTTCATCCTTTGAACCGTCCGGGCATTTTTCCTTTTTCAAACTGTTGCCGTGCAGATCAAGCAAATAGATTTCGTTGAAACTGTTCATCAACGACTCACGCATTCCTCTGAAAGTGGGATTATCCAGATAACTGTGATTGGTAATAAATCCCAGGACTCCTTCGCCGGCCTGATCTATCTTCCACTGACCGAAACGAATAAATTTAACATAATCGTCTTGCAGCCATTTGGGATTCTTTTCGCCAAGCGGTTTCCCGTCCACGCGGTAATATCCCTCATCTTTAGTGCCATTGCTATGTGTGTAACCTTTCTTTAACAGGCGGTCTATCCATTCTCCCTTGTTTGCAGAATGCCCGGAATATGGAGGATTACCTAATATTACCAGTATCGGTTGTTCTTTTTTCACTTTTCCGGCCAAGCGCGATTCTTCGGAAAGGGAAGCCATGCCGGGCAAACTGGTTTGCTCAAGCTCCTCCATATCAAGGGTGTTTGTCAGATAAAGTTTAACCCTATCATCCTTTTGGAGGCTGTAACCGAGTTCTTCCAGGAGAAACGACATCTTCAAATGTCCTACCGCATAAGGCGCCATCATAAGTTCAAAAGCATAAAAGTTTTTAAGAATATGCTCCTTGATAAATCCTTTTCTATCGCCTCCGCCGTATTTGGAAACAAATTCATTCACCGCCAGTTTCGCCGCTTCAGCCAAAAAAGTAAGGGTGCCGGATGCCGGGTCCAACACCGTCACGGAATTGCTCGCTATGCCGTCAACCCTTCCAAAGCGATCCTTTAAAATATGGTGAAGTGAACTTACAATATAGGAGACAACCGGTTCGGGCGTATAATAGACGCCACGCCTTTCCCGGGTTTTTGGATCATATTCGGCAAGAAAGGTCTCATAAAAATGGACAACCGGGTCTTTGCCTTTGCCTTCTCTGAAATAATCCTGAAGGAGTTTGTTTACTTCCGCCACTGACAATACTTCCGCTATATCATCAATAATCCATTCCATTTGAGCCGGAACGTCTTCGAGTGATACAAACCGGAAAACATCTCTTAATATGCCAATAGTGCGGGGAATATTGTCATAAGCGAGTTTTCTGTTGAAACCGTTTTTTGCCCGCATGCGGGCGGCAAACAGACCATAAGTGATTGTTTGGGAATAGAGATCAGCAAAGTCCTCTTTTGAAAGCCCGCTGATTAAAAACTGCCTGAATGCTTTATAAAAACCAAGGATAAAGCCTTTGCCGGTTTTTTCTTCCTCTGCCAGTTCTTCGGCGATTACCTCATCTTTTAAAAACTTTGTGCGTTTAGCCAGTTCTATTGCCAGATCTTTTGCATTGTAAACTTTAGGCAGAGAAAAAGAATAAAACTCTTCAATAAGCTTTATAAAATCCGGCTCCTTTTCGACAGGCGGAACCGTTTTGATCTTATGTACGATAAAAGGTCTGGCGATTAAGGCTTTGTTGACAAGAATGCCGTTTCGAAAAAGCCGGAACTCGAAAAAATTGGTTAATATCAGGTTAGGGAATGTGTTTCTGTACCTCTTTAGCTGTTCTGAATGTTCTATCAAATCTAAATTTTCGATTGTTGGGGCTTTAGCCTCTATATATCCTACAATATGCTGCTTTCCATCCCAGACCCGAAAATCAGGATTGCCAGCCTCAGTGGCCTTGGGGAGTGTTGTAATGTGAATTTTTCGCTTACCGAAGGATTGGGCTACTTCTTTCAAGAATGCCTCAAGGGTCGAATAATAACTTTCCTCTCTGGCATCACCTTGATTTGCGGTCTTAAAAATCTTTTTCAGATATGATTTAAGCATTCAGATGACCTTGAATGTAAATATTGAAAGCAAATATCAAGCGACAACG
>JAGGRV010000545.1 GCA_021159445.1 Deltaproteobacteria bacterium
TGGTTTGCAACGGGTTCTGAATATATACTGGGTGATTCACAATTTTATCCGAGTTCATTTTACAACTAAGAAAGTTCCATCTGTGTCTTTGGGAGTGATTGACAAGAGGATCTCCTGGCAAGAGCTTTTTCAAATTCAAATGTCGTAATAGCCTGATTTGTAGTGGAAAACAACACCTATCAAACTGAACCAGTGCCTTGGTGATGGGAATCTTGACTAACAGCACATAGATCCCACCTGCTCTTCTATCTCTTGTACACAGGCAAGCTGTTCTCCGGGTAGCACGTCGATGTCTAGAGTATACGTTGCCAAGTCTATTTTAACTGTTCCTCTGTGTCTAGCCACAATAGACTGGATGACAAACAGGGATGTGGCTCTAGCTTTGGACTTCTCAGAACTTGACAATTCATAATCCTCAGCCATGCGTGCGGCATCATCTTCCTCGGTCAAGCCTAATGTGTTTGGTGTGTGCAAGTAATTATGTTCTCTCATGACAACGCCTCCTTTATTATCCATTGGGTAATGCAAGAAGCATGCCATTTGATCAGGGATGACTAAATCCGTTGCGAGCAAAGCTGAAGGTCTGCCTTATTCGTCACCTGCCGTGTAGTTCTTTATAAAATAACTCAACTGCCCCCTCTGCTCTGGAGTCAGCTTCTCAAACTTCACACCGATGCGCATCATGGTTATGGAACTGAAGTCGATCTTTTTATTCACTGTCAGATCCCAAATAATTCTAGAGGATATGTTTTCCAACTGAAAAGATTCGCCGACCAAAACGATGTCCAATTCGGATGATTCCCCTGGCTGCGTATCGTCGGCCACGTAGCAAAAGGACAGGCCCTCCAGGCTCACATCTACGATCTGACCGACCTTGCCGGGGTTATTCCTCAGCCCGACAAGTGCGTCTTGTTTTACGAAGAATCGCCTGTTTTTTCTGCGTTCCTCAGTTTTTGTTATGTCGATCATCAGAGCAACTTGCCTCCGATTTGGCAATTGAACGCCGATAGATGGCCTCCGTCTTTCCTTGATAGTTTACCCGATTAGGGGGGGCTGCCGACGGCTTCGGCAGCCCCCCCTTGGCCAGTTATCGAGGCGCTATTTCTTCTTCTTTTCTTACGATTCTTCCAGGCAGAAACCGGCGTGGTCATATATCCGGTGTCCGTTCTTTTCGCTGTTGATGATGGCGCGGTCCCTGGCCCTCACGTGGATCGTGTAGCCGCAAGGTATCATATCCTTGGTATCAAGCTCCCAGTCGTCGCCGGGTGCCAGGGCGGTGTTTACGAGTCCTGTGCTTGGAACCGGGATACCTATCGGAGGGGTATTCACGATCGGCGTGATATAGACCTTGAAATCTCTGAGGTAGTCGTCCCGGGCGACAAACTTACCCTCGAGCAATGTTCCGACCGGGAACTTGCCGCAATTGCCGAGGCCGGTTGTGATAGTAATGGACCGGTCCGGCCAGGTGTTGTCAAGCTGGATAACGTGGGTGTCCGTTCCCTGCGCAACGCCGCCGGCGTCGTACACCGTCAGCCTAACATACCATTTGGCGTCGCCAGCGGTGTCCCATTGAGCCAGCAGATTTTCGACGTTCTGGTTAAACGGCAAGTAAGTGAAACGTTTAGTAACCGGATCAGCCTTGTGGTCATGAGTGATCCCATACCCGTCCGTCACCTCCAGGTCGGTGACCACAGGTATCCACATGAGACCGTACTGGCTCACCTCGACCATGTAGCTCCAGCCAGGCACAGGCAATCCCTTAACGTTGACACGACCTGCGAAGGGACACGGTCTGCCGTAGTCATCCGGAGGCAGATTGTTGTGGGTAAAGTGGGCGGTGGCGGTGGTGAGTCCGGTGACATCATGGATGTTCCCCACTGGAATGTTCCCCAGAATGGCTATTTTACCGGCCGGTTCGGCTGCCACTGGCACAATGTTGATCAGCGTTTCCTCGCGGTTGCCCCACCTGGGCACCTTGTTGGGGTTGGTGCAGGGAACTGGAGTGTTCCAGGAGAGAATGGCGCGGATACGCACAACCTTGGGACCCTTCTTACAGACCTGCCGATAAGCGGCGAGATCGACTGGAAGCCGCACGGCATAGTGGATGCCTTCGGGTGGGATGTCATTCACATCGTAGACTTGCACGTCTGCCGTGCCGAGACAGGTCTCGAAGGTGCCGTTGCTGTCAAAATCGGCCCAGAAGGTGACGTACTCGCGGCTACCGTCGCTGCAGGGGTCGCCGGAATAACCGCAGGGCTTTTTGACCTGGATCACGCCGACCATCGTGTCCGGGGTGTTCGGGTCAAGGCCGATGCAGGTGAGCTCCTCGTAGCTGCTATCTCCGTCTGTAAGGGGCTTGAGCTGCTCGATGATGTCCGGGTTGATCCCGATCTCCGTCGGCAGCGTAGCGAGGGACTGGGCATTAGCGATGGTTTGCCCGGAGGCAAAGGCCATCATCTCCTTGTAGGCAAAGCGGTGCATGGGCACGCCTTTGTCTTTATAGAGTTCGGCAAGCTCCGCAACGTTCAGCGATTTGATCTTCGTGGGAAGAGGCTTATCCAGGTCCACGACTTTCTCAATGGGGTATGGAAGCTTGGCCTTGACCGCCTCGAAGAAAACGGGGATCGGAATTAGGCGGAACGGCTCGACAAGGATGCTGTTTTCGCGCACATTGCCCCAGACGGGCTTCCAGTTGGGCTGGTTGGACGGCGGCGGATCGTTCCATGAGAGGATCGCGCGTACCTCGATCATGGGATCGAACCAACAGACCTTCGCTGGCGGGTCTATCGGCAGCGAGGCGGCATACTCGAGGCGCTTTTCGCCCTCGGTGCCCTCTGGGATGTTGTGGGTCTGGAAACTGGTCATTCCTTGGTCCTGCCAAGTGGCGCCTTTGTCGAATGAAAGATAGAAACGTACGAATTCCGGCGTGCCTGGGCCGCAAATGTCAGTGCCGTAGCCCGATGGCTGGTAGATGTGGACGACCGCCTCGATCTGCTTCTGCTGCGGGTGGTAGCCGAGACAGACGAGCTCCTCGTAGTACGTGTTGGAGCAAATGGATTTGACCGGCGTGAACGTACTCTCAGACAGATTGCCGAAGTAGTTAGGATTGGCGAGAAGCAGCAACTTGAAAGACTCCCGTGCAGCTTCGGGCTCAACTGGCTTCACCTTGATGCCCAGCGCTTTAAGGGTAATGGGGCCAGCGATGCCGTCAGTCTTTAGTGCCTTGCTCTCCTGAAATTGGGCGACCGCATCCCTGGTCTTTTGTCCGTAATTTCCGTCAATGGGACCGGGATCAAAGCCCAACTCCGCCAATTTACTTTGAACCTCTTTGGCTAAATCCCCTTTCGAACTGATATTCAGGTACATAATCTTTCTCCTTTTGGTACACCGATTTTGGGTTATACCGCCTAGTTTTATGCTAAAATAGTCACTAACCGCCCATTTTTTATAGTACTTACAGTTCTTTAGTGCGCTCAAATCACCTCTATTGCCACTGGTTCGAAGACCTGGCGTTCATGAAGCCACCAAAGTTCTTATGTCAGGGATCTGAACTACTTAATAACTGTGTTAATCAAATATTGTGCCAGGGAGGTGAAATGGACGAAGCTGCTGTGGATAAATTACTATAACATATTGATGTAATTGTATTATTTGCTTTAATTTCGATGCTGCGGAAACACTATAATATCAAGAAAAACCATCCCTACTGCCAAGTTGATATACATATTTAGGGAAATGGTATAAATTATCTTGACATAAGTACTCTTTTTCCTGTGATTATCATAATTGCCTGTCTTTTTTATCTTTACCGCTTAAATATGCAAGAACTGGGGTTGGAGATTGAGTCTGTGCTGCACATGCCTTGGACGTCTGAGGGACACTGTGCTCAGACAACCGGTACCGGTCTGCCAAGACTCTTCGCCATACCGGACCTGACCGGATTTAGATGGATATACCGCACCAGCTCAAGGAGATATTCATCCTCTTGGCACAGTAGATAGAATCGGTGGACAAGAGGCAGACACGCCCAATTGATGAAGTCATCTAGGGCCAACAACAAGAGGTCAAAACCAACTGAATCTTTGAACAGGGAACCACTAAGGAACATACAATAAATAACTTGAACAAATTAATGTCTTTTTTGCCGTCTTCTTC
>JAGGRV010000196.1 GCA_021159445.1 Deltaproteobacteria bacterium
ATTAATGTTTTTTTTGCCGTCTTCTTCGTTGCTCGTCGATCACATAACCCGTTATACTCGCTCCTCGCGCCTTGAATACAACAAAAAACCCTATTAATTTTTGTTCAACTTATTTATCTCCCGTTCCTAATCTGCGAAATTTATGGATTAAAAAAATGTTCAAGCTTATACTTGTTGGTACAGTGCATCTTGATCCAGAAGGTAGTGGGGATCTCTATAAAATAATTAAAAATCTCAGGCCGAGTATTTTAACCGTAGAAATCAGCAAGTTTTCCGTCAGATACCGATTATCTAACCAAGAAAGGTGGTTGCTGCGTCTAAGGGACCTAAAATATACACTCTCTGAAGAAAGACGGTGCCACCCGGGACTCAAACTACTTAAACTCCAACTCCACACACCCTTTGAATGGGAGGTAGCCCATAGATACAGTGAAGCGAATAACATTCCATGTCTTGCAATTGACAGTGGCAGTCTCGCACGAAACGAATTACCTTTGTGGAAAAGTGAACTTCTTTCTAGAAAAAACCTGCTCAACATTACAGACGAACCGGATTTTGATCTGGATAACCACTTTAGAAAATGTCATTCCCAGGCAAAAATTGCACTTAAGACACCAAACCATTTACCAAAACCCATACACCACCTGTCCTGGCTCTCTGACAAGTTTTGGGAAAGAAGAGAAAAAACTCTTGCGTACAGGATTAAAAGGATTCATGGAAACGGGTTACTGAACCCCGGATCTTCTTCAAGAACGAGCACACAACATATACACATTTGTGGTTGGATGCACTTAATGGCCGGGGCTCCACGGAAAACCTTGGCGGACTTATTGTTGAAATTAACCCCTACACGGATGCTTTTGACCAGAAAGGAAAACGGTGAGCCAAACCACCTTATAATTTGATTTCAGCCGCCACCACTAATTTTGGCTCACTTTAGGCACTTATTAAGAAGGACTCTTTTATGTTAGAAATAAAATACATCAGGGAAAACAGCGATTTGGTTGACAAAGCCCTCAAAGCCCGAGGCAATGATCTCGATCTTGATTCTCTGCTTGAGGTTGACTCCGAAAGGAGGAGATTACTTCAAGAGGTAGAAGACCTTAGAAACCTCAGAAACAGGGTATCAGAGGAAATAGGGAGACAAAAAAAAGCAAAAAAGGACGTTGAAGGACTCATAACCCAAATGAAAGAAGTTGCCTCCAGAATCAAGAAGCTAGACAAACTTCTTGAAGAAAAAGAGGCTTCTCTTAACGAATATCTTTTTTCCATGCCCAACATCCCCCATCCTTCTGTGCCGGTTGGTAGGGACGAGACAGAAAATCCTGCTATAAGGAACTGGGGAGATATATTAGAATTTGATTTCAAACCGGTTCCACACTGGGAGATAGGAGAATGGCTGAATATTCTCGACTTTGAAAGGGCTGCAAAGATCACAGGTGCAAGATTCGCGGTCTACCGTGGACTGGGAGCAAAACTCGAAAGGGCTTTAATTAATTTTATGTTGGATTTGCACCAGGACCTCCACGGCTACACAGAAATCCTTCCACCCTTCATTGTTAACGAAACATCCCTCCTCAGCACAGGCCAACTTCCAAAGTTTGCTGACGATCTGTTCAAACTGGAAAACTGGAACTACTATCTAATACCAACTGCAGAAGTACCTATTACCAACTTGCATCGAGACGAAATCCTTGACGAGGAGATGTTGCCAATCCATTATATGGCCTACACGCCCTGTTTTCGATCAGAGGCAGGATCATATGGTAAAGACACCAGGGGCATAGTGCGCCAACACCAATTCAACAAAGTAGAACTCGTTAAATTTTGCCAGCCGGAACATTCTTACGCCGAGTTGGAATCATTGCTTTTAGACGCGGAAGATGTTCTGAAAAAACTTAATCTTCCATATAGAACTATTGAGTTATGTACTGGAGATCTCGGCTTTTCCGCTTCAAAAACCTATGACATAGAGGTGTGGCTCCCTGGGCAAAACAGGTTTTGTGAAATTTCTTCCTGTAGTAATTTTGAGGCCTTTCAGACAAGGCGTGCAAATATACGTTATCGCCCCAAAGGACAAACAAAAACTCGTTTGTTGCACACGTTAAATGGTTCCGGACTGGCAGTGGGGCGTACTCTTGTTGCTATATTGGAAAACTACCAGCAGAAAGACGGTAGCGTCTTGGTTCCCGAGGCCTTGATCAAATATATGCGGGGTGTTGAAAGAATCACGAAACAAAAATAGTAGCCGTTAGCGCCTTGAATTTAAAAATTGGAAATTTGGGAAATATGATATGAAGGCAAGATTTCCAATTTTCAATTTCTATTCTCTAATCAGAGAGAATTGTCTCTATCTGAACAAAGTGTTCCACGTGAAACATTGCCCTTAGGCCCCTGTTTTTATAGGCAATTAAGGGAATTTCAGCTCTATAAGCAACCATTTCATCCACAGCAGAGTCCCCTATATAGATAGCTCGATCCTTCTCAACCCCCAATATCTCTAATATCTTAAACACACCTTCCGGGTCTGGTTTGGGGTTATTCACATCAAGGGCACAAACAATAATATCAAACCATTTGTCCAATCCGAATATCTCGACAACCTTGGACATTGTAGTGCTTCGATTTGTGGATACTGCGGTCAACATCGGTGGTCTAATGGATTCTATTGTGTCACCGACGCCAGGCTCCATAGTCAAACAATCAAGAAAACGAGTGTAATCCAGGGTCTGAGCATAAACCAAGGCTTCTTTCTGAGCTGCTATATCATCCCTGAACAAATACTTTACAGATTCCTCGGCCGTGTGCATGTGTACAAAGGATAGTTCTTTATCATTTATTGACCCACGTCCGAATTCCTCAAGTATTGCATTATAATATGCCCTGTTGGCCTCTCTCGAATCCAAGAGAACCCCATCGCAATCAAATATGGCTAAATCAAACCGACTCATTTTTCTTAAAGCCTCTTCATAATATTCTTTAAAGAAAATCCCTTTAAAACCAAATCTGAAGGAACTCCTCTTCCTTGCACCAAGACCTTATGGGACTCTCCCATTCCCTGGGGCAGTAATAACATTTTTACCGCAGCCAACTCTGGAGAAAACGGATCAAATTTTCCACCGGAAAGTTCCAGAAAGGTCTCCTCAAAATCAAGTCCGGCCAAAAAAGCCCACTGAGGGACATATCCCAGAGTGGAAAATCCGACTTCCTTTCCCCATCTGTGTAAATCACTGAAGTTAACATGGGCTGTTAAATCCTGCTCACCCACCCTTTCATACAACTCCTCATTTACACTATGATTTATATACGCCAAAAGGGTGCCTCTGTTTCTTCCTGGATGGAAGTACTCTTTTCTTGTGTATCCATAATCTGTTGTAACCACAAATCCCTTAGAAATTATACCACCTAATTCTGAAATCCATTTATTGATAGAAAGATTTGCTTCTGTACGGTAACCATCAGGAAGATCTGAAGGAAGCTCCTTTACGTATTCTACCAGTTGAGGAGTGCTCAAGTCTGCGAACACCTCTGTAAGACTACCATCTTTCTTAAAGTCTAAATATATTTCATTAAAATTTGAATCCTCTTTTTGAATAAGATGGACAGGAAAAGCATCTAAAAGCTCATTTGAAATAATACAACCTGTCACGGAATCTAGATCTGAAAGCCTACCTATCCAACTGATTTTATTGATAAATGATTTCAAAAGGTCTTGTTGGTAAGCGGCAGTTTCGGCCTTATGTTCTACTATTATGTAATTAATCGATTTAAAAATTTCCTTATTTGACAAATAAGATAAAATATCTTGTGCAAGATATCCGGCTCCCGCCCCCATTTCTACAACAGTAAAAGGCGTACAGTCTAATATATTCCAGAATTCCTCTATTTGTCTCGCATGTAATGCACCATAAAGACAATGTGTATGCGGACTTGTAATAAAATCTCCTTTTTTCCCGATAGGAACATACGATCTAGAGTAATATCCATATTTCTCATGATAGAGGGCCATCTCCATGAAATCCTTGAATGTTATTGGCCCAAATTCCTTTACTTTATCACGAATAATTTTAATCAATTCATTGGAAAAATCTTTCATTTTATGGTACCTTTATATCTATTTTAAGGTTATTTATAAAGCATATTTTTTTAATATG
>JAGGRV010000021.1 GCA_021159445.1 Deltaproteobacteria bacterium
GCTGAAAAGAGGACTGATGCAGCGGCTTTTCACCGGCCGGATGCGGTTTCCGGAGTTTGACCACGGAATACACGGAATACACGGAAAGAAAAAAGATGAGCTGCCGGAGGGGTGGCGGGAAGTACAGCTTAAAGACATCGCGGCAATTTCGTTTAGCGGAGTGGATAAGAAATCTCGTCCGGGACAGAAAAGAGTTCGTCTGTGCAACTACATGGATGTTTATAATAACAATTATATCACTGCTGACATGGATTTCATGTGGGCAACCGCTTCTGATGCTGAAATCGAAAAATTCTCATTAAACATCGGCGATATCATGATTACCAAGGATTCTGAAACCCCGGATGATATCGGAGTGCCTTCTGTTGTAACTGAAAAAATGGACAATGTTGTATGCGGGTATCACTTGGCTTTGATCAAGCCAAATCGTGAAAAGATCGATCCAATATATCTTGCAAAACAACTCGGACATGAGCGAGTTGCTAATCAATTTTCGCGACTGGCTAATGGTGCCACTCGGTTCGGCCTTACAACTTCGTCAGTAAAAGGTGTGAGGTTATGTCACCCAAAATTTGAGGAACAAATCCGCATCGCCGCAGTCCTTTCCACCTGTGATCGGGAAATTGAGTTGCTGCGCAAAAAGCAAGTCGCCCTACGTGAACAGAAAAAGGGGCTTATGCAGAAATTATTGACCGGAGAAATCAGGGTGGAAGTATGAATCTCCCCATCAACATAACCGACCTGCTCACTGCTCGCACAGTGGAATGGGAGCGGCTGGAGTTCAAGGCTGGTTGGAATCCGCAAAAGGTTTTACATACCATGTGCGCCTTTGCCAATGACTTTCACAACCTCGGTGGTGGGTACATCATTATCGGAGTAGGCGAAAAAGACGGCAGACCTGTCCTGCCGCCACAGGGAATAGCGACCGGGAAGCTCGACGCCATACAGAAGGAAATCGTGGAGCTTGGCTACCGGATGGTGCCTTATTATCACCCGATCATGGCTCCATGTGAAATAGACGGCAAACACATTCTGGTGCTCTGGGCCATGGGCGGTCAGACCAGACCCTACAAGGCCCCGGTGTCTCTGGCAAAAGGTGAGAGGGAGTTCGCCTATTATATTCGCAAGGGTTCGGTGACAGTTCGGGCCAAGCATCAGGATGAAGTGGAATTGATGGGGCTGGCGGCCACTGTGCCGTATGACGACCGCATGAACCATGTTTCAACCCTGGACGATCTGGACCTGGGCCTGATACGCGCCTACCTGAAACAGGTTAAGAGCAATCTCTTTGCGGAAGCAGCCAAAATGGATTTTGTCCAGCTATGCCGCCGGATGAACATCGTGGATGGCCCGGATGAAGCGGTTCGTCCGCGCAATGTCGGCCTTATGTTCTTTAACGAGAAGCCTGCTGGATTTTTCCCGCAAACTCAGATAGATGTGATGCATTTTCCTGAGGGTCCCGGCGCAGATATTTTCACCGAGAAAATATTTTCAGGGCCGCTTCACGTTATGTTGCAGGAAGCCCTTTCTCATATCCGCTCGGCGGTGATTGAGGAAAAGATCGTTAAACACCCTGATCGGCCTGAAGCCGACCGTTTTTTCAACTATCCATTTGCCGCTATTGAAGAGGCTCTTTGTAACGCGGTGTATCACCGCTCCTATGAGATCAGAGAGCCCATCGAAGTCCGCATCTTGCCGGATAGTATTACCATTTCCAGCTTTCCAGGACCAGACCGCTCCATCCGCAAAAAGGACATGCGCGAGTTCCGTTTCCTGTCCCGCCGATACCGTAATCGCCGAGTTGGAGAGTTTCTTAAGGAACTTGAAATGACAGAGGGCCGGGGAACCGGCATCCCTAAAATGTTAAGGGCTATTCAGACAAACGGCTCTCCTGCTCCTGTATTCCATACGGATGATGATCGAACTTATTTTTTGGTGGAATTATCTATCCATCCGTTTTTTGCGGAAGCGCTGAAACAAGAGCTGGTCACGCAAGTCACCCCGCAAGTCGGCACCAAGTCGGCACTAAGTCGGCACCAAGTTGAAATTCTACATAAATGTTGTGAAAACAGTACGTTAATCGATTTGATGGCTGTCGTCGAGCGTTCTGACCGCACCAAGTTCAGGCACCAATTCTTGAAGCCTCTTTTGGAAGCTGGTTTGGTTGAAATGACTATCCCGGATAAACCAACGAGCAGCAAGCAGAAATATCGGCTGACGATAAAGGGACGGCAACTACTTGAACAGGAGAAAAAGCGATGAAGACGCCTATCTTAAGCGAAGACGCCATCTCCCAGCTCCCCGCCTTGCACCTGCTTCAGAATCTGGGATGGCAATATCTGAAACCGGATGAGGCGCTTGACCTTCGTGGCGGCAAACTGTCCAATGTGCTCCTGGAGGGTGTTCTTGTCCCCTGGCTGAGGGAACACAATCTGGTCAGGTTCAAGGGTAAGGAGCTGCCGTTTACCGAGGGCAATATTTTGAGCGCACTGCAGGCACTGAAAGAGATTCCCTTTGACGGGCTGGTGCGTATAAATGAGAAAAATTACGATCTTCTTTGTTTGGGAAAAAGCCTACAGCAGTCGGTAGACGGCGATATCAAGAGTTTTACCCTGCACTACATCGACTGGGAACATCCAGAGAACAATGTCTTTCATGTCACAGAAGAGTTTACCGTGGAGCGGACCGGTAGTCACCAGACCCGCAGGCCGGATATCGTACTCTTTGTAAATGGTGTTCCATTTTGCGTGATCGAATGCAAGTCGCCGCATATCAAGGACCCGATACGCGAGGCCATATCCCAACAGATACGCAACCAGAAGGATGACGAAATTCCCCACCTGTTCTTGTATTCACAACTTCTTCTGGCGTTGTCCAAAAATGAGGCCAAATACGCAACCACAGGAACACCTTTGAAATTCTGGTCTGTCTGGCGGGAAGAAGGCGCCAGTCTTGAGCAGGAATTGCAACGCCTTGTGAGTATTTCTCTGACAGAAGAACAGGTGGACAGGCTATTCACTGAAAATGAGTGGATGGTACGGGAAAAGCCGGCAGACTATGGCACTTTTAAAAGACAGGTAACCGAGCAGGATCGAGCGCTTTATGCGCTGTGTCGCCCTGAAAGATTACTTGAATTGACCTACCGCTTTATTCTGTTTGATGCCGGTGTCAAGAAGATTGCACGATACCAGCAGTATTTTTGCGTAAAAAAAATCATGGACCGTAGTATCCGGACTCGCGAAATCGACGGTAGGCGACGCGGTGGCGTAGTCTGGCATACCCAGGGCAGCGGCAAGTCTCTGACTATGGTGTTGCTCGCCAAATCAATTGCCCTGTGTTCTGAGATCCCAGACTACAAGATCGTTTTGGTTACCGACCGGGTTGACCTTGACGATCAAATCTACAGGACCTTCTACCATTGTGGCAAAGAGGTGGAACAGGCCAGAACCGGCAAGCACTTGTCGGAATTGCTTAAAGGAAGCAAGCAACGCATTGTTACAACGATTATTGACAAGTTTGAGGCGGCTGTGGGTCGCCATGTTGTATGTAATGATGATCCCAACATCTTTGTCCTGGTGGACGAGGGACATCGCGGACAGTACGGCCCGCGTCATGCCAAAATGCGTCGGGTGCTGCCCAACGCATGTTACATCGGATTCACCGGAACGCCGGTTATGAAGAAGGATAAAAACACGGTCGAAAAGTTCGGCGGCCTGATTGATACTTATACCATTGACCGGGCGGTGGCAGACGAGGCTGTTGTACCCCTTTTATATGAGGGCAGGCATGTTGAGCAGCACGTTGACTCCCTTGGCATTGACGCCTGGTTCGAGCGAATCACGGCAAACTTGAGCAAGGAACAGGCTGCGGATCTGAAAAAGAAATTTTCCACCACCGATCAGTTGAATAAGGCCGCACAGAAAGTTATGGCCATTGCCTGGGATATCAGTGTTCACTTCCGTGATAACTGGCAGGGCACGGGTTTTAAAGGGCAGTTGGTGGCACAGGACAAGGCCACTGCGCTGCTCTATAAAAAGTGTCTGGATGAATTCGGCATAGTCTCAAGCGAAGCGCTGATTTCGGGTCCTGATGAACGGGAAGGTGAAGAGGATCTGTATGAAGAGAACAAACTCGCCGTGCAGC
>JAGGRV010000338.1 GCA_021159445.1 Deltaproteobacteria bacterium
GAAGAAGACAGCAAAAAAGACATTAATTTGTTCAAGTTATTTATTGTACGTTCCTTAGCTTCGATTTTATGAGGTAATTCGACATGAAGCCGTTCGGTTTTTGTTCTTTGTGGTCTTTGGGGCAGACCTTCATCTTGGTAGTGGTTGCTGTCTTATTTGCTGCTACTTCATGGGCAGAGTGGCGCTTTTTACCCGCGCTTGAACTAGAGGAAAGCTATGACAGCAACATAAACCTGGATCCTGACCATGAGACCTCTGATTTTATTACAAGACTCAGTCCAGAATTAAGGCTGGAAGAGGTCAGTGCAACCAGGACCTTTGCTGCCAGTTATACCATGTCACTGAATAACTATAGGCGGCATAGTGAGAATAACTATATCGGGCATACGGGTGAATTAAGTTGGGATCAACGGCTCAGCCGAAACCTGTCCTGGCATATAATGAATACCTACTACAGATCTGAGGAACCGTTGGAAGAGGACCCGGAGTATACCGGAGTAAGACGTACCAGGAATGAGTATTCCAGAAATATGGTGGATACAGGATTTACTTATCAATTTGGTCAAGAGGACAGGATGACCGTCTCGTATCTTGACAACCGCTTGCAAAACACTGATCCGGAAATTGAAGACGATGTGGAATATGGTCCCAGTTTGGAGCTGGAATACTGGCTCACCCGTCGCCACGGTCTCCTGCTGGGCTATTCCTGGAGTCGAATAGATTATAAAGACGAAGAGCCGTCCAATGAGACAAATGAAATTGGCCTTGGCTATCAATGGCGCTGGTCTCCGCATACTACGCTGCACCTGGACTATGGGCTTGCGCTTTTTTCGTCTAAGGCCCCGGCAGAAGAAGGGGATGACTATAATGTGCAAAGCGTAGCCGCAGGTTTTGATCATGATTTTGGACCATCATGGGCTCTAAGCGGCTCTTTAGGATACTACTTCTTTAATCCCAAGGAATCCGGGTCAGACAAGGGATCTGTATATGGCCTTGACCTGGTCCGCAGTTTTTCCAGGGGCTCCGTAACTCTAAGTGGTGAAGGGGGCTACAGGTTAGATTATTCCGGTGCAGAGGCTGAGGGTTTTACAGAATACAGGGGTGTTTCTCTTTCGTCTACCTACAGCATGTCTCCGAGGACCGAGCTATATGCATCAACTTCATACATGTATGAAAAGGCCGAGGAGGAAGAGCGCACGAGAGATGAAACCTGGGATGTCTCGGTAGGCACGTCCTATGAGATATTGTCATGGCTCACCGGGGTTGTTGAGTTGACCCAGCGGGAGAGAAACTCTTCTGATGAGGAGGATGAATACCGGGACAGCCTGATACTCTTAAGGCTTAGAGGCACCCATGAATGGAGATAGCCTGATGGGAGCACAGGCAGAGAAGATGCCTAAAAACTCGAATTTTGTTCAAGAGGCTCAAGAGTAAGGATCTATGGCAACTGAACAGGGTGGACAGAAGCCTTTCGACATTTATTTATACCTCTCGCTGCTTTTTCGCAGGAAGTGGGAGATCATCTTCGGCATGATCCCGCTTCTCTTGGCAGGCTTGCTGTACTGTCTTTTTTCTGCAAAGATTTATAGTACCAGCACTACCATAGTGGTTGTGCCGCAACGGGTCCCTGAGGCGTATGTGCGGTCTACAATTACAGGAGATATTGATGAGCGCATTAGGGGTATATGGCAGGAGGTCACCAGCCGGACAAGTCTTGAGCGGATCATTGAGCAGTTCAACCTCTACACCGAGGCCAGGGAGCGCCTCCCAATGGAGACAGTTGTAGAGGCAATGAGAAAGAAGATTCAAATAGACAATCCCAGGGCGGCCCGCTCAAACGCATTTATTTTGTCTTATGAGGGGACAGACCCTATTCTCATTACCAAGGTCGTCAATGCCCTGGCTAACATGTTTATTGAAGAAAATCTTAAATTAAGGGAGACGCAGGCCAGGGGTACTGCAGAGTTTCTGTCCGAAGAGCTTGAAAAGGTCTATCGTGAGTTAAAACACAGGGAAGAGGAACTGAAACAGTATAAGACGGAGCATATGGGCGAGCTTCCCGAGCAGAGGGGTAGCAATCTGGCCATGCTTCAGCGTCTTCAGGAGGAAATTGAGACCCTGCAAGAAAATATCAGGAGTGCTGAAGACAGAAAGTTGTTATTACAGCGCCAGATTGCAGAAGAGAGAAGCAACTTGAGTATGGCCGCTGATGCCGGTTCACAGGAGACAGTCTCCCAGACCCCGACTACCCTGGAAGGTCTGAGGGAAAGGCTTAAGTCCCTTAGAATCCGGTACACAGATACTCATCCAGATGTTGTGACTGTCAAGAAACTTATTGCCAGACTTGAGAAAGAGCGGGATGTCCAGAATTTGACCCCGGATAAAGATAGGACGGAAGTAAGTATGGAAAGTGGCGCTCCGGTTGATGAGAGGGGCCCGGAGAATGCCGTCATCGTAGGGCTCAAGTACCAGCTCAAGGGCCTGGAATTTGATATCAAGGCTATAATGGAAGCGAGTGATAAGATCCGGAAACAGATAGTTGTGTATCAGACGCGTATTGAGAACACGCCTAAGAGGGAGCAGGAACTGGTTGACCTCACGCGCGACTATGACAACCTGAGGCTGTCCTATGAAAACTTAATGACTCGCAAGATAGAGGCTGAGCAGGCAGCAGCCCTGGAAAGGAGACAGAAGGGAGAGCAGTTCAGGGTGGTCGATCCAGCTAGAATACCAGAAACATCTTTCAAGCCCGATGTGAAAAAGATCCTGGCCATGACCCTTCTTTTGGCTGCAGGCGCAGGGCTGGGATTGGCCTTGGGCCGGGAGTATCTTGGCAATGTATTTTATGATCCTGAAGACGTAAAAAAGGCGTTAAACATCTCTGTCTTGACCTGCGTACCCCTTCTTTTGACCGATGCAGAGAAGCGAAAAAGGAGGCTCAATGCCTGGTTTTTAGGTTCATTCGCAACAGTGGGTTATGCAGCGGTAATGGTCCTCTTGTTTATTTTGTGGAGCAAGGGCCCTGGTTTCCTTAAAGGCCTTTTCTGAATCGTATGTATCTCAGCTATTATGGACTGAATGAACAGCCCTTTTCCATCTCTCCTGATCCAAGGTTTCTCTATCTTAGCGAATGCCATCGTGAGGGACTGGCTAATCTGACCTATGGAGTTGCTCAGAGAAAAGGCTTTGTAGTAATAATCGGTGAGGTTGGTACTGGTAAAACCACCTTAATACATGCCCTCCTTGCAGATGTACCACAGAAAGTGATAGTTGCCTTTATATCCAACCCTACCCTGACAAGAGAGGAGTTTTTTTACCTCTTAGCAGATGCATATAAGTTGGGTGCGATAGAACACAAGGCCCACTTTCTCGTTAAATTTACACAGTTTTTAGAAAAGGCTTATAGTAGTGACGAAAACGTTGTGTTGATCGTGGACGAGGCCCATTCTCTATCTTTCGAGCTATTGGAAGAGATAAGGCTACTTTCCAATCTGGAGACTTCCGGTCACAAGCTTGTAAATATAATCCTGGTGGGGCAACCCGAGCTTAATGAAAAACTGTCCAGTCCGGAGATGAGGCCGCTGACACAGCGTATAACCTTGAGGTGTCATTTGTCTTCCATGACCCTCGATGAGACGGCTAAATATATAGAGACCCGTTTGCTCAGGTCTGGGGCTAAAGACCTGGGCATATTCACTAAGTCTGCAATACAAAGCCTTTATGAGTATGCCCGAGGTATTCCAAGATTAACAAATATCTTAGCGGATCATGCCCTTCTTACCGGTTATGTTAAAGAGCTGAAACGGATTGACAATAGAGTAATCGAGGAGTGTGCGTCAGAACTCAGGCTGTCCGGCAGCAAGGACAAGAAAGATACAGATAGTGTAACGATTCCGCTTTACTGCAGATATAGCAGACTCATCAAGGCTGTTATGATTATAGTTGTATTGTTAGGATTGCTCGTTCTGTGGTGGGGCGTCCTGATGAATGATGGGATTCTAACTAGTAGTATTGACAATATTTTTGACAAGGATAACCCTGTGGCCGCACATGAGTTGATTACGAATGATATAGAATAAGGAACGGAAGATAAATAAGTTGAACAAAAATTAATAGGATTTTTTGTTGTATTCAAGGCGCG
>JAGGRV010000589.1 GCA_021159445.1 Deltaproteobacteria bacterium
GCCTCTTCAGACAAATCTGTGGGTAATCTCTGGAACTGGTAGATTGCCAAGCGTGTGATACAAGGCTATTTCTCGCAATTTATCGCTCCTAAAACCGTAAGATTTTCTGATGGTCAGTTTTGCTTTGTTGTTAAAACCCTCAACTATACCGGAGGAAAACTCCTTTTTAGCACGAAAATAATTGAGAATCAGATCTTGGTGGCCTCGAATCATTCGAGCAAATTTTTTCAGCTCTGGAAGGCTGCGATGTCGCATGACATCTTTTGTCCACTGATTGATAAATTTATTGGCCCATGTGACGCTTTTGTAAGTCCAGAGATGGTCGAAATCTTCTTTGAACAAATAGGCCTTTACTGTGCGAAGATTCATCTCCAGTAATTCTCGTAGCCGAGCACGAGGTTTGCCCCAAAGTCGTTTTTTCTTTTTTAAGAAAACCCAGCGGCATTTTTTGAGATATGCCGGTTTACCAGCATCTCTGAGCTTTTTAACCTCGGAGCGTCTCACATTATCAACGGCTTTATTAAGGTGGCCGACAATATGAAAACGATCAAGCACATGGACAGCATTACTGAAACGGTCAGCAATCACCGTAATATATGCTTTCCACATATCGGAGCATACAAATTCAATAGCCTTACAGCGTTGTTCTCCCATAAAGTCGCAGAAGGCATACAGAGTCTTCTTCTTACGTTCTTTACCGATCCAAAGCAAGCGGCGGCAGTGTCTGTCGATCTGGTACACCAGTGTAAGATAGTTGTGGCCACCGTGGTATTGTATTTCATCAACGCCTATGGCTGTTACATTGTCAATATTACGGTTGGCAAGTCCCCATTCAACAACCCATGTGACGGCATCGGCTACAATATCCCAAGAGACCCTGAAAGATTCGGCCGTATCCTTCCACGACAATTTTCTCGCCCAAGAGCCGAGGAAAGCGGCAAACTGCTTTGTAACCGGAGATTTTCCTGTCGCCCATGGAACTCGCTCAACAATAACCTTGCCACAATGCTCACAATTAACTCGGCGCATCGTATACAGTAAAATGACAACGATGTTCCAGATAGGCGGTAATAGGAATTCGCGTTGATTTAAGTGATCATAGACTGCCCCTGGATAGCCGCACTGAGAACATAAGGGTTTGCTGTTTCTTCGTGGTTCTACATGGATAAACAATTTGTTACTGTCACGGCATAATCTCGAATCTTGAAAAACAAAACTCTTGAATTTTGTTACATGATTGAGCAAAGTCTTTATGTGCATTCAGTTCTCCTCTTAGGATCTTGGTCGAGGCCAGTAAATTAGTTACTAGTCGGACTGAATGCACACTTTCTTTCAAAACATTTTTTTGTTTTAAAAATCAATAATTATAGGTCGAGCAGTGCTGGAATAGAAATCAAGGTTCACGAAGTGACCCGTAGGGCTTGACCTTTATTTCTATTCCAGCACTGCTATTTCGCTTAATTTACCCACAGATTCGTCGGAAGAGCCATAAATGCTTAAAGCAGGTTTTATAGGATTTGGAAGAATGGGTATTACTCACTTTTCCATTCTTAATACCCATCCTTCTGTAGAAATAGTCGCGGTTTGTGATCAGTCTTCAATCATGCTTAATATCTTGAAGAAATACGTAGATGTTGAAGTGTATTCTGATTACAAGAAAATGATCGTCAATACCGAGCTTGATTTTGTTGTGATCTCGACCCCTAGCGATTCTCATTCGGAGATTATTAATTTTGCCATTGAAAAAGATCTTCATGTTTTTACTGAAAAACCCTTTGCAATGACATCAGCAGAAGGCCGGAAATCTCTGGATTATCTTGAAGGGAAGCCCTTGGTAAATCAGGTTGGCTATGTAAATCGTTTTAACGAAGTCTTCGTGGAAGTGAGAAGGCTTTTGGATGAAAAAGTAATAGGTGATGTAAAGAACTTCAGCTCTGAGATGTATGGCGCCACCGTGTTGAAAGATTCCGGGTCCGGTTGGCGTGCTAAAAGAAAAACCGGCGGCGGTTGCATGTACGAGTTTGCCTCACATTGCATTGATCTGACAGTTTATTTGCTTGGTAAACCGGACAAAGTCGTTGGCAGTATTATGCAGAGCATCTACTCATCAAACGTGGAGGATCTTGTTAGTTCCAGTTTTATTTACAATAATGGTTGCACAGGCACAATTATGGTCAACTGGAGTGATGAGACATACCGGAAACCTACTAATATCATTACTATCTTTGGAACCAAGGGAAAAATTATTGCGGATAAACATGCGTATAAGATCTATCTGAAAGAGTCAGATCCAGATAACGGTTTTCACGAAACGTGGAATACGAGGTACATTACCGATCTTGCTAAAAGCGTCAGGTTCTATGTTAGAGGCAATGAGTTTACAAGACAGTTGGATTATTTTGTTGATTGCATTGAGCAGGGGCGGACAGAAAATATTTCGAGCTTTGAAGAGGCCTTGAAAACGGATATCTTGATGGAAGAAATCACAGAAGATGCTGCCCGATCGTTTGCATCAAATGATAGCGTGTCTCAGATCTCGCCGATTTTGCCAAAGGACACAAAACTATCATCCATGTGGGAGAAGTTCCTGAAATTAGTAGGGAGTAAGCAGTAGGGAGTAAGCAGTAAGCAGTAAGCAATATGGAGTAGGGGATTCGATGAGCAAATACAGAGGTTATCGGGATCTAAAAGTTTTTCAAATGGCTTATCAGCTTGCGGTTGATATCCACGAGATTACGAAAACGTTTCCGAAAGAAGAAAAATACTCTCTCACAGATCAAATAAGACGTTCATCGAGAAGTGTCTCCGCAAATCTGGCCGAAGTGTGGAAAAAACGAAGGTATGAGAAAGCGTTTATCAGCAAAGTGATAGACTGCGCTGGCGAAGCAGGTGAAACTGAGGTTTGGTTAGATTTTTCGAAGGATTTTGGATACCTGAATGAGATTAAATATCATGAACTCATAAAGCGATACGATGAAGTTAATCGAATGCTTTTTGGAATGATTGATAAAGCAGACAAATTCTGTAAGTAAAATATGCAGTAGGATCAGTTGGTCCAAAGTGCCCACCGTGCTTACTGTCTACTGCCTACTGCCTACCAAGGATTAGTTAACTGATAACCGGGAGAACAAATAATGCTTGATCGGATCATTTTTGGGGATAATCAGTTTTTCGGAATTAATCACATGTCCGAAGAGAAAGCGCAGGCCCTTTCCGAAAAATTCAGGGATCTCAAAGCGATAATTGACGTCATGGATATCGCCTATGACTGTGGGATTAGGGCGTTTATGCTGAATACGAATGAACGTGCAATGGAAATATGTGACTATTTTCGTAAGAATTCTGAGCGATATGCTGATATACGCTTTTATCCATCGATGCCTTATGCCCATAAATATGCAACTGCCGTTGCTGAAAAAGGGATATTCGGGGCGTTAAAGGATACAATTCTGGCGGATAGCAGCGCTGGAAGCGTCTTCAGCATGCTTACAAAGGGCGGGGCCACGCTCTTTGACAAGGACATGATCCGGGTCATGGAATTGCTTGTAGATATTGAGATGAAGATATTCCGTGATCTGAATGTAAAGGTTATTTTTCTCCAAAATATTGTTACTGATCTTTTGTTGGGCTTTGGGGTAAAGGACATTTTTGTCGCTTTTGCGGATTATATTAAAGAAAAATATAATGTTGAACCTGGATTTGTCTCAATGAATATGCCAAAACTTGCAGAATTTCTGATCGATTGCGGCATTGAGAATCCAATTGTCTGCTCGGCCATTAACAAGGCCGGGTATTTTATGAACCCGAATATCGAAGCCTATGAGAAGATACTGGAAGAGATGAGTTTTCAGCCGATAGCCATGTCGATTTTAGCGTCAGGCGCGGTTAAGCCGAGGGAGGCAGTAGAATATGTATGCAGCCATTCGGCCATTCGGTCCATTGTATTTGGGGCATCCAGTCGGCCGCATATCCTTGAGACCAAAGAGTTGATCGAAGAATATTCGTAGAAAACGAGGCAGAAGGCTTAGGATGCCTGCGACACCTTGAATTTGACCTGGTATTTAAACCGCTTGACGAAGATGAATTCGGCCGTGCGGATTTAGGGGACATCCTATGTTCCCCCTGTCAAGCAA
>JAGGRV010000045.1 GCA_021159445.1 Deltaproteobacteria bacterium
TTGAGCGATTAGCTGTTAGCCATTAGCGTTTAGCTTTGAAAAAATCAAGGCATTAAATTAATTAGAAATAACACCCAACGGGTGAAAATTTATAATAGCAAAACATCCTGTAATCATTAAACTAATAGCTAACCGCTAACAGCTGTTCAAGTAGATTACCCCAGTAATCCGCGATGAACCATATTATATATCATATATGGAGCTGCCTGCAAAACTCAAGATTTTGTTCGAGGGCAAGGTGTGAGGAAGTAAAAAAACGCATAGAAAAAATACTTTTCTAAAATTCGAACTACGTGTATGTTTTTTTATGCTCTAAAAGACTATTTTGTATTGATTTGCTTGGTATTTATCTTGCGGCCAGCGGTAATGAAGGGTTATAAAGAGCAGCAGTGTTCTGAATCCAAATCATCAGGATGCGATTTTTGAGTCATCATCCGTCCTGTTGAATTTTATCATTGATTTATTATGGCAAAATAAACATTAAAAAAGGAGTGGAGTATGAACATTTTGGCTTTTGGACCCAATGGAAGTGGTAAAGGAACCCAAGGCGCAATTATCAAGGAAAAATATAATATCGCCCATATCGAGTCAGGTGCAATTTTCCGGAAAAATATCGGCGAAGGAACAGAACTTGGTTTAAAGGCCAAGGAATATATTGATAAAGGTGATCTGGTTCCGGATGATATTACAATCCCGATGATACTCGACCGGCTCAAGGAAGACGATTGTAAGAATGGCTGGCTTCTGGACGGCTTTCCCAGGAACAAAGTCCAGGCGGAAACCCTGGCAAAGGCGTTGAAGGACGAAGGTATGGATCTGGATTACGTCTTAGAGATCGTCCTGGACCGGGAGGTTGCCAAGCTGAGAATCATGGGCCGCCGACTCTGTGTTAATGATAATAACCATCCCAACCATATTGCGTTTGATGCTATTAAACCTGTGGAAAAAGATGGCAAACTTGTCTGCCGGGTATGCGGCGGTGATCTGATAACAAGGCCCGATGATCAGGACGAGGAAGCCATCAACAAACGCCACAACATTTACTATGACGATACGACTGGAACAATGGCCGCTGTCAACTTTTTCAAGAATTTAGAAGGTACCAAAGTTATTTCAGTGGACGGAACGCCCTCCATCCAGGAAGTGTCCGAAACCATTATGAAAGAGCTGCCTTAGAATTAATCAGGATTAGAATTAAATAGAAAAAGCGGAGGTGAAAACGCCTCCGCTTTTAATTTGTACGCATATAACCTGATAGAAACTATCTTTCGGCTTCCCACCAGGTCAGAAGTCCGAGTTCAAACTTGTGGCTAAGTTCTTTCTGGAAAGGATAACATCTAATAGTAAAACCTATCCGTCCGCTTGAAAGACAGAGTAGTGTTCCTTCAAAGACAAATCCTCCTCCTTCCTGCCGCCCGCTTATGGAAAGCATCGGTAGTGGATGTCCTTCAGGGATCTCTCCTTTATCGTCCAGTCGACCAATATACGCCTCAACCCGCACCTCCTCAGGATCTAGCCCGCCAAGATCCAGTACGGTCTTGATTGGCAGACGATCCCCGACCTTTGGCGATCCATTGATCGGGACCTGTAAATCCAGTATTTTGACTTTGTGCCATACTTCTGATGTCTTCCGTTTCCAGCGGGACAACTTCCTGGCCTCTTTCCAATTATCCTTTGCGAACAAGTGCCATTTGGAGATGTTTGGCAGATAAAACTGGCTGGCATATTCTTCCACCATGCGGTTTGTATTGAAGTAAGGGCATACGGTCTGCATCGAATTTTTCATCATCTCAACCCATCCATGGGGGATATCATGGGCGGATCTATTATAAAACAGTGGTACTACGGTATTTTCTAACAGTTCGTAAAGAAGCCGGCTTTCCACCTCATCCTGGTATTCGCGATCTTCATATTCCTCTCCTGCACCTATAGCCCAGCCGTTATTGCCCTTGTAGCCTTCACACCACCAGCCATCAAGGATGCTCAGGTTGATCCCGCCGTTGGCCGGGACCTTCATGCCGCTGGTCCCGCTGGCCTCCATGGGGCGCAGAGGGGTGTTGAGCCAGACGTCTACTCCCTGGACCAGATACCTGGCCACTTCTATATCGTAATTTTCAATAAAGACTATGTGCTTTCGAAGTTCCGGGGTGTTGGCTATTTGCACTATCTTGTGGATGAGTTCCTTGCCGTATTTATCCTGTGGATGGGCCTTTCCGCTGAAGATGATCTGCACCGGACACTCTTCATTAGCCAGTATCTGTCTGATCCTGTCCATATCCCGAAACAGCAGGGTAGAGCGCTTGTATGTTGCAAAGCGCCTGGCAAAGCCTATGGTAAGGGCCTCAGGGTCCAGGACCTCGTCAGCCTGCTTCATCTGGTAACTTGGGGCACCTTTTGCCTGAAGCTGTTTTCTGAGCCTTGCCCTGGCAAAAGATATGAGTCTCTCTCTCAGTCTCTCTTTACTTCTCCACAGCTCAAAATCAGGGATCTGTTCGATTCTTTTCCAGATGGCATGATTTGTGGGCTCATCTATCCATCTTGATCCTAAATAGCGTTCATAGAGCAGGGACATCTCACTTGACAGCCAGCCGAGTATATGTATCCCGTTGGTAATATGGGTTATCGGGACCTCGTGTCTGGGAATCTGGGGCCATATGCCACCCCACATCTTTTGCGTGACCTCTTCGTGGAGTTTGCTCACACCATTGGTCTGAGATGCCATATTAATAGCCAGTACCGCCATGCAGAATTCTTCAGCCTGATCACCGGGATTGATCCTTCCGAGGCCCATGAAGGCATCAATACCAATAGCCAGTTCGTCTGCCAATCCTGTGAAGTACCGGCGGATCATTTCCGGCGGGAAGCGGTCTATTCCGGCAGGGACAGGAGTATGAGTGGTAAATATACTTGTGGCGCGAACGGCCTCCAGGGCCACGTCATAGGGCAAACTATCCTTGCTCATTAACTGGTTGATACGTTCCAGCGCCATGAAGGCCGAATGACCTTCATTCATGTGACAAACCGAAGGGCACTGGTCAAGGGCCATTATTAACTTTATTCCCCCCATGCCCAGTACTATCTCCTGCTGAAGCCTGGTTTCAAGGCTGCCGCCATAGAGATACGAAGTTATCTGTCTGTCTGAACGGGAATTTAATGGGACATCAGTATCCAGCATATAGATTTTGACCCGGCCCACATTAAGGGACCAGACCCGTATGTGGATCTTTCTACCCTCAAGTTCCACCTGAACCGTCAAAGGGCTTCCTTCTTTGTCCCTGACTAGGCTCACTGGCATATTGTAGAAGTCATTTGAGGGATAGGTCTCAAGTTGCCATCCGTCAGGATTGAGATATTGTTGAAAATACCCGTGTTTATAAAGAAGACCAATTCCTATGAGGGGAAGCCCCAGATCACTGGCCGACTTCATATGATCACCGGCAAGTATCCCAAGCCCCCCAGAATATAGAGGAAGGCTTTCATGTAGGCCAAATTCAGCGGAAAAATAAGTTATTATCCCGTCATTCCGGTTTTCACTGATCTTTTTATACCATGTCTGGGCATGTAGATAGCGTTCCAGCTCCCTTTGCACCTTTTCCATTCTGGCAAGAAAGACATCATCCCGCTCGAGCCGTTCCAGCCGGGGTTGCTCAATGGTGCCCAGCAAGGAAACCGGGTTGTGTCTGCACCTCTCCCACACCTCACGGTCCATGTCCTGAAAGAGATGAATAGCCTCAGGGGTCCAGGTCCACCAAAGATTACGAGCAATAGTCATCAACGGCTTCAAACGCTCTGGCAGACTGGGAACGATTGTAATGCTTTGAATTGTGGGCATTGTCAGGGAATCCTTGTGGTATTCTAAAGGTTGGAGCTATTGACTATTTATGACCTATGTTGAGCGATTAGCCATTAGCGTTTAGCTTTGAAAAATCAGGGCATTACGTTAACTAGAAATAACACCCAACGGGTGAAAGTTTGTAATAGTAAAACATCCTGCTTGTCAGGGCGCCTAGACCGATAATCATTAAACTAATAGCTAACCGCTAAAGGCTAATCGCTCAATTTAGGAACGTACAATAAATAACTTGAACAAATTAATGTCTTTTTTGCCGTCTTCTTCG
>JAGGRV010000478.1 GCA_021159445.1 Deltaproteobacteria bacterium
ATAAATTTCGCAAATTACGTCAGCAACCCTATTGGGGTAACCGTTTCTGGGCCAGTGTAGATGGTCGTGATAAAGTGAGCCAATAATGGTCGTTTAAAACTGAGCCACTTTACCCTTAATTTTAACTTACCTCTACCTGATAGGCTGATAAGAAATCGCTTTTTGCGATTTGAGCCGAAGAGGCACTCCCAGGCACCACCCACTATATTTTGTAACACTGTTGGAAGCCGCAGGTCAAGGAATTTTCAATGTGTCGTGAAAAATCGGAAAAGACCGTCAGCGACTATGGCATGAAGATGCGGGTGGGACTGGCATAAAATGGCAGATGTGTGACCTGTGCCGATTAAACCTTAAGTCCACTGATAGGATGGACCGTCTTTGACATTCCATCCTATCATGGCATGCAATGAATGAAGAAGTGAGCTGTGCCTGACCCCTTCTTTGGTTCCTAGCTGTGCTCGCGGCATAAGGTTTGCTTTAAGGTCTCTTTTTTCCTCCGGATATTCCGGGTTAGATAATGAGAAGGACAACCTCTTTGCCGCTGGAGAGGATGACCGAGGATAGGAGAATTGGAGAAGGCCTAATTCGGCCTGTCTTCAGAAAGGCAGATTCCTTAAATGATGGTCCTTGGATCTCAAAAGGCAGAGATTTTACAATGAAAATACAGCCGGAGCCCGCGGCTCCGGAATGGAATTCATTGATTGTTTATCTTGGTGCACAAATATCTCCAAATATGATTTGCTGCCACTCACAAACATCACCACCAAAGGCACTTTCACAGTCCGTGAAGTTACTATATTGAGCACAGTTAACCACACACTGGGCTGGAGTTGGGAATTCCTGCCACATACAACCCTGCGTCTGGGAACAGGTCTGATCATCCAATCCTCCACATTGGGGAACGGCACTTACCTTCACTTCATAAGCATTATAATAGATATTGCCTGTCTGATCCACATAGCCATAATACACATCAAACACAAAATCTGTCCAGTCAGTAAAATCAACAGTGCTAAGATCAAGGGTTAAGACACCACTTTCACAGCTAGAAAAAACTAATAGAGAGACATCGATACCGATCTCATATTGAGGTACCCAGATATACATAATAGGCTGGAGCACATCGCTACAATCATTTACGCTTATTTGAGGTGTTATTGAGGTGAGAGCTGGATTGATGGTGATAAGTGTATCAGCAGGTGTTATAATCTCACTGAGAGGATATGGGGAAAGAGAATAGGATGGGGCAGCGTTTTGGGTTGATGTTGGATCGATACTGCCTATTTCACCTGAACCAGTTCCTCCAGCTTCATCTGATGAAGATCCTCCAGCTCCTCCAGTTTCTCCACCTGAATCAGATCCTCCAACTCCTCCATCTGAACCAGCTCCTCCAGCTTCATCTGATGAAGTAGTAATCAATAATATTTCATTAGAATACTCACTCTCCTGCCCTATCCGATCAAATGCCTTCAATACAAAATAATAAGTAGTCCCCTCACTCAAGCCGGCAATAGTATAGCTCCTCTGCTGAGGCTGATTTACTGTATCGTTTACCGTAATACTGTCAGTATAATACCCACTTTGGGTTCCATAAAAAATTTTGTAGCCTGCAATGTCAGGTTCCTGGTTGCGGTTCCAGGTCATGGTAATACTGGCTGCCTGGGCAATGACCGGTAGCATCAGGATTAGGCACAGGAAAAACAGGAACGGCGTTAATCCATAAAACTTTTTGTTAAAAAGTTTTATTCTTTTTGGCGAATTACTTTTTCTATTATTTTTCATTTTCTCTTCTAACCTACTGAAATTATATATTATATTTTCTACTAAGCTGTCTTTCATTTTTCGGCACCCCCTGCTTGTTGCCTTTATTGTTTTATTAATTCAGCAAGGAGTGTGCCTACCTTGTGAAGGCTGAAAGCTCAAAGGCCATGGTTTATTGTGAAAATACTTTTTGAACGTAGCGTCCTTCGGGCGGACTTAGAAAGTTTTGGACACAGATTTTCACAGATATACACAGATAATATTATTGTTCACAAATTTGAAAATTGAAAAAATCTGTGTTCATCTGTGTTCATCCGTGTTCCCAAATGGAAATTCCTATACTATTGAATTAGCCACAGACGGAACTACTGCGAAAATTGTGCCGCAAGCCGTGATAGAAAATTTATACTGTAATTTCAGTTAGGTATACTGGAAGGAAATTTTGAATATGTCGATAGGATGAGGAATTCATTGGAGAACATGTAGGACATAGCCTACAGTAACCGCTTATTTTTTGACACAGAAATACACGGACAATTCATTGATAAAACGTTGCGCGAAGCGCTTAATGCCTTTTGCTCAGCTGTCGCTGGGCGAAATTGTTTGTGTGGGTCTGTGTGGATCGAGCGAGTGCAGCGAGCGGGTGGCTGATCATTTCCATTCATCCTCGGCCATTTCATGGACGTGTGCACCACTTGCAAAATAATCACTGCCCCTTCCTTAGAGTACATCGGCAAAGGAATGCTTAAGACGCTCAAAGAAAAAGGTTCCCAGGAAAAGTGAGAGCACTGTCCAGATAGTTGCAATGCCCAAGAGGACCGGCTCCATTGTCTGACGGAGCAAGATCAGGTATCTGAATTAAGGGGATCGAGACGGTTCCCTTCGGGAAATTTAACAAGGTGAACCTCGAACCCGTGAATGCTTACAAAAGTATTTTCACGATAAATTGACAAAATTAGTTTGTGTTCTATGATTGAATCTAAGTTGAGCGATTAGCTGTTAGCCATTAGCGTTTAGCTTTGAAAAATCAAGGCATTACATTAATTAGAAATAACACCCAACGGGTAAATGTTTGTAATAGCAAAACATCCTGTAATCATTAAACTAATAGCTAACCGCTAAAGGCTAATAGCTTAATTTAGGTTGAAAATTTGTATAAAAAATATTTGGGAGTTAAACCATTTGAAGAGATAACAGATCCGATAAAATGGCAGCAGGAAATGCGGGATGAATGGAAATAGCGCATTATTTGATAGTAACATATTAATATATTTGTCAAAAAAAGAACTGCAGTTCAAGATTTTTCGATCTGTGCGGTTACACGTAAGATTGTGCAACACACGAAAAAGAAAAGAATTATCACGAAAGCACGAAATACCGAAAACACGAAAAGAATATCAGCAACTTGACAGTATAGGAATTTCCATTTTTGGACACGGATTACACTGATGGCTATGGATTAGGTCTATATTGTTCAAACAATACTTCCATTTCATAAATGCTGCCGCATTTGTGAAATAAAAATCTGTGTAATCTGTGAAATCTGTGTCCAAAATTTTCCAAGTCCGCCCGAAGGGCGCTAATTTAATTTCTATGTTTTGTTTCGTGTTTTCGTACCTTCGTGTTTTCGTGATTGATTTTGAATAGTTTCTTAACCGCACAGAGTGAAATTTTTTCGTTTTTTTTCTAACAGGAGGATAAAATGGAGATTAAAGATGCCTTAAGATCTCTTCTTCAAGAGATGATACTTCCTGAATTTGAACATATGAAAGCCGAGCAGGTAAGAATTACAGAGAGACTCGATTCTGTTGACCAGAGATTAGGAGATATCAACATCCACCTTGTGGACCAGAGCCGGCGTATTGATGAGACCAACAAGCGTATTGATGAGACCAACAAGCGCATTGATTCGGTTCGGGATGAATTAGTCTCCATGATTGGTGAGACCAACAAGCGCATTGATGCAGTTCGAGAGGATCTTACTGGCCGTATTGATGCAGTTCGAGAGGATCTTACTGGCCGCATTGATGCAGTTCGATATGAACTAATCTCAATGATTGGCGAGATCAACAAGCGCCTGGATAGACTTTATGAGGTAATTGTACGAAGGGAGGAACACGTCAAGCTCGAGAACCGAATGGTAAATTTTGAACAGAGGCTTCAAAAGCTGGAGAGAAGATTGGCTGCCTAGAACGTATGAAAAGATGAACATCGAACATCGAACATCCAACATCGAATGTTGAATGGGAAAAGATGAAGGACTGAAAAAAAATGAACATCGAACAACGCCTTGTCGTGGTTGAATGTTCGGTAGTGGTTGAAAACGTAAGCGTTCATGGAAC
>JAGGRV010000636.1 GCA_021159445.1 Deltaproteobacteria bacterium
GCTTTGTTGTCGGGCACTTGAAGTACAGGGAGTACGTCTGCGTACCCGTATGCCTCGCATTTGCAGCACCCTGTAAACGCTTACAGTTTGGTGGGTTGCGGTAAAACGGGCGTTGTAATCCAGTGAACGGTTACGATTCAAGAAAGTCGATTAATAGCCCTTACGATAAAATTTATATATTACAACCCGGGTATATTATATGAGTATTAGACTTATTTATCCTGAAAATCGAAAATTTGATAAAGATATTCACTCTATCGATGCTGCCGATATCAAACAACTTTTTCCGAAGCCGCATGTTGACCAGAGATACAATATTTCACTCATACTACCAATGTATAATGTTGCCCCTTATATCATAAGGTGCCTTGAATCTGTTTTTAACCAAATTGATATTAATATCCAGGTGATCATTATAAATGATGGATCAACTGATGAGAGCCTCAGTATAGCACTAAATTACCTTAGCAAGCATGAATCAAAAAATACCATTATTATATGTCAACAAAACAGGGGGTTGTCTGCTGCACGCAATATTGGGACATCTTTTGCGGTTTCCGAATATATTGCCTATCTTGATACTGACGATTTCATGGCACCAGATGCTTATACCACATTATACAATTTTGCCGTGAAAAATGATCTTGATTTAGTCTTATCCAGATCCATGATTTTCAATAGTTTTGACCTTACATTCAGTGAGTTTTATGATGCCCACATATGGGACTCTATTCTTGAGGGCCAGCCCAATTTAATTACAACCAGCTTTAAAACCCCCGAATTATTGATGCTCGAACCCAGTGCAAACTTAAAGTTGATACGTCGAACTTATCTTTTAGACAATGAATTATTTTTCCCAGTTGGTCTAGTGTTCGAAGACTATCCGGTTCACGTAAAAGGAATTCTAGGAACTGAAAAGATTGGATTGTTAGGGTCTAAATTTTATATATACAGGGTGAACAGGCCAGGAAAGATAACAGATGAAAAAAGTACAAGACGTTTTGACTCCTTACAAATTTTCGATCAAACGATTAATGCTTCCTCCGATCAAACCATATCTCCTGAACAAGGAATGAGTATTCTTTACTCTCTTATCACGTTGACCTATTGGTGTGGGACAGAGACAATCTTAAGTGATAGAATGGAGTTTTTTTCTCAATTATCTCATAGATTCTCATCCATTCCCAATGACTGGATAGATATGTTTAAAATTAAATTTAGAAATGATCTGCAATTGATATTATTATGTGCTCTCAGGAAAGGTGAAATAAAATATCTTTTTAAAAATAGTATCGGTTCACGAAATATTTTTAGGTCTGCTTGTATTCTCATACAACAACGATGTCATAGAGC
The DNA here is from genome assembly GCA_021159445.1 of Deltaproteobacteria bacterium. Taxonomy (GTDB): domain Bacteria; phylum Desulfobacterota; class Dissulfuribacteria; order Dissulfuribacterales; family UBA3076; genus UBA3076. The sequence continues at coordinate 1,354 of JAGGRV010000636.1, forward strand.
GTTTTTTTCTCAATCATATTACTATCTGAAAAATAAAACAAAAATACTCCACAAATTTAGTTTACTTATATAATGAACGAGAATAATCTGTTATCAGACTTTATAGATCTAAGTTCACCTTCTATTGTCTTTTCTCATAACAACAGATTGAATGGGCTCTTTATAAATGCACCTCAACGGATGTTAGAGGAAGATATCCGAAATTTAGAAAATAACTATTATTCACATAGGCTATTTTGTCCATCTGAAATTTCCATTGTTTTAGATATAGATGCAAATTCCGGTATATTTCCAATTTATTTTGCATCATTGGGTAAAAGCATTCATGTCTTGACTGTTGAAACTCGACAAAATCTTTTTATAAATTTGAAAGAGACAATAGAAAAATCTTCTCTGTCTAACATTAGCTGCTTCCAATCGTTGGATGAGGCGCTCTCAGTAGCAAGGGATTTGTGCCATGAAAGAAGAAAGTATATTGATTTAGTTAAGATGGGGCGTGCCTCATTCGACCTGGAATTGTTAAAACAGATTACCCAGGAATTTGAGATTGGTCATCTGTGTGGTGAATTTATCGGTCATGATACAACCGCACTAGATGTGTACCGTTTATCTGCCGGATCTGCAAATTCTTTTTTTTGGCAAAATCTCACAAAAGAAAATCAACTATCAGGCTATGGTAATAAAGATATCGAAGTTTCGATAGTTGTTCCTGTATATAATGTTGAAAAATATTTACCTAAATGCATTGAAAGCCTTGTAAATCAAACTATTAAGAGTAAAGAAATTTTGCTTGTGGACGATGGTTCAACAGATTCCAGTGGATGTATCGCGGATGAATGGAGCAAAACTTATCTGGAAATCAGGGTCATACATCAGCAAAACGCAGGTTGCGCTGCTGCCAGATCAAAAGGACTTTCGGAAGCACGAGGAAGATTTGTCGGATTTGTCGATAGTGATGATTGGGTAGATGCAGAGATGTTTGAAAAACTGTTTGAAGCAGCCGTAACAAATAATGCCGAGGTAGCACAATGTGGATTCCGAAAGGTATATGAAGATAGCAATGTGATTGAACCTTTTCATGAAGAAGCCGGTTTCAAAGGCCCACCTTATTCAAGCAAAGTCATTGATGATGCACTAGACATTATGCCTTCAATGCCATCAATTTGGCGGCGCATTTATAGCACCGAATTTTTAAAAGGAAACGGTATCGATTTTCTGCATACCCTTCCGAGGTTTGATGATCTTCCATTTCAGTTTGAAGTTTTTATGCATACGAATAAAATGGTTTCTATACCAGGAATATTTTACAATTATCGGTTGGGTCGTATGGGGCAAGATGTAGCTGCCAGAGATGAGCGCCTTTATGTTCATTTCGATATTTTTAAGCATTTACGTGAAAAGATAGCGATTAAACCTAGAATAGAATTTGAAAGACAATTAAAGAAAGTTGAAATAGCGACGCATGAATGGGCGCTTTCAAATATTGAAGACCGTTTGAAACGTAAATATCAAATTATGGCCGCTAAGGATTTATTCAATAATCGATTAATGATCAGTCGTATTAGGATTTTAAAAGACGCTATGAAAGAATCAAAAATCAAAGGAGCAAAAATTTTTGTTGCTTTGATTTTAAGTCTTATCATGCCAAAAAAGTAGTATTGCAACCTAACCTACAATTCACTCGAGATGGTCAAACAGATACAAAAAGCAAACCTTTGAAGACTTGACCCCATGCATCACTTGGCTATTTTAAATAAAAGGTTGAGATTGCAGTCAAAACTTTTTCGATTCAGTTATAACCTTCGCTTTCTAAGCATTATTGTGCAAGATCACCCCCCCCTTTTTTTTTATAACGTAGGCCGATATAAATATGGCGCTGATCTTGCGTCTCCAATCACCCAACCATCAAAACTTTTTTCATATGTGAGTTCTGGAGCACCTTCAGCTACCTTTTTTATAATAGAAATTCCAGGGCATCTTAATTCCGGATCACCATGGTTTCGTGGAGAAGACAAAGTGACGACTTCAAATCGAGGATTTTGATATAACGGCTTTACGGCGGCTCCAACACCATCATAAAACAACGTATCATGCATCAGAATATGTCCCCCAATTGTAAGCAGTTTCTCAAAGTGGATTAATTCCCAAATCACTGTATTATAGCTATGGTCGGAGTCTAATACCAGCAAATCAAATCTCTTGTCTTCAAACAAATGCACAGAATTCTGCGAAAATTCATGGACCGGGGTAATGAATGGCTCAATGTCAGTACCCTTCCACAAATGTTCATTTTCCCATGGATCAATTGTATAAATATGTCCATTTTCATTAATGTCTCTTAAAGCTGTTGCAATACAGCATGTTGAGTAGCCTTTGTACGTCCCGGTCTCTAATACACTTTTGGACCTTACAAGGCGAACAAAAGCATGCCAAAACCTACCTACTTCCAATTCTACGCTTGCAGTTTCTTGATCTGTACTGTCAACACCAGCTTTATACCATCCACCCGTATTGTAATCGTATAATTCTTCATATGTAGCTACTTTACTAGGTAACGCTCCATAGGAAGGCCTTGCCCCTTTCTTGAGTGTTGAATTAGAAAAAATTTTTCGACGTAAGACGGCTGATATGGCAGACTTCAATATATTTCTTCTTTTCATTAAGCGAACCTCTTAAGGAACGGGAGATAAATAAGTTGAACAAAAATTAACAGGATTTTTTGTTGTATTC
>JAGGRV010000227.1 GCA_021159445.1 Deltaproteobacteria bacterium
CTAAGGAGAACAGCTATGGATCGGACAAAAAAAATTCCTGATCCCGAAGACTTCGCTAGAAACGTAGAAAGTACTATTGACGAACTATTTAGTGCATCACGACAGATAGAAATAGACCCTTTAACTAGTGAAATTAGAGAGCTATCGCAAGATAAAACAGAACGAGGGCAGTCCTCTCAGGTTGTAGATCAGGAAGAAAAGCATCCTGAAGAAATCAAGCTCTCAGATACCATAGAGCTGGAAGCTCCTGCTGAACAAATAGAAATTACCATTGACGAAAAGATATTGGAATTAGATTCAGGGCTGGATTTGGAGCTTGAGGAGAAAGAGACTAAAGATGTCAATCTGGAACAACAGTTCAGCCAACTCAACCAACTGTTGTTGACCCTGGAGTGGGAGGTTACTCAGACACAAGTAGTATCAGCCAAAAACCTGGTAGAGATAATCCGGAAAAATCCAAAGATAGAGGCAGACAAAAATCTCCACGAGCTGCTCAATTTTATGATAAGGATCCTTGAAGGGATGGCGGACCATCCTGAAAAAATGCCCACTTTCGGCCCCGAAGTTCTGCAGAAAGGCCTTGATACTTTTAAAAATCTTTTTTGGAACAAGGAGCAGGACCCAAAGGCTAAAGAGGAACTCTTGAGATCCGTCAAAAAAGAGCTTGAATCAGCCATAGACAAGGGTGTGCCTGAAGTTGCCCACGAAGTATCTGAGGAGGCGGTTTCAGAACGCCTTATCGAGGATATCGATGATCTTGAACCAGGGTTTGAAGATGATACCCGGGGAATTGCCCAAAAAGAAAAATCTTCCGATCAACAGGAACAGATCAAAGATTCCATTTTAGAGGCAGACACACAAGAAAAGGCAGCGGCCATTGAGCCGGAGTTCCACGAGCACTCGGTGCTTGTAGATGCAGTCAAATCCCACATCAAAATCCTTGATGATTGTATAAGTTACATTTTACCAGTTGAAAAGCTTCTTGCCCGGACTCAGGGGATGAAAAAGCTACATCATTTTCAGCAAAATATTAAAAACAGGCTTGAAGAACAAAAGAAAATATTGGAAAAGGCATTAACCGGCGATTACGAGCCATCTTCTGATGTGCGTGATTATGTTGCTCAACGAGCCGAAGACATTACCATGGAAATTGATAAAGAAGAAACACCCTCAGCGAGCATTTCCTGCCCGTGGCATGAACTTGTAATTGCCCAATGGGAGCAAAAGCAAGTGGCATTTGTCCCTGAAGATGTAGCATTTGCCGGGACTGCTCCCTGGCGGGCCAAGAAAGGCATTAATAAGCTGGAAACCTTTAAATTAAAGAAGCTCAAGACCTGGCCATGGACAAAGCTTCAGCCATTGATGCAAGGGGAATTATCGAATCAGAAAGAATCACAGCTTATAAAACTCGAATTTCCAGTATTGCAAAAATCGATTTCATCTTTCAGCCACTCTCAGCCCTCAGACAATCCGACTGTATTAGTCCTATCCCATGCGGATAAAGGATTGGTCCTCATGCTGGACACTCCGTTAAAGACCATTTCTGTATCTCCTGAGTGTTTCTGGGAACCATCCGCAAAAAATAATGGACAGTGGGTTGGCAATCTGAAGATAGAGAACAAACAAATATCCGTGGCAACGCTGGAAAGCCTTTTAAATACACTGACAAATGAATAATCATACTTCAACTTCGGACAATTTAAAAACCATGTTGGCAGAAGCCGATCTTTATTATAGCCAAGGTCTTAATGAAGAAGCCCGTCTTATTTGTTTAGAGCTTCTGAAACTGACAGGTGATAAATCTCATCCCTTCCATACTGAAATAGAATCCCGCCTGAAAAAACTTCAGGTTGATGGCATGAGAACAGTCCCATCAGGGGAAATGGATTTCACCACCAGCCTTGAAGATCTTAAACCTGAAGATCTTAAAGAATATCAGGATAATAAATTCAGTAGTTGTATAGGTCTGATAGATGCGGGCTTTTATCCAGAGGCCATAGAAGAACTGAAAACCTTACTTGAAGCAGAATACAGGCCAGGGGTAATTCGATCGAAAATTGGGGAATCATATCTACAGATGGACATGCCCTTTGATGCCCTTGAATATTTAGAGGAAGCGCTTGAGGACACGCAACTGTCCAAGGACGAAAGGCTGGTTGTACTATATCAGCTGGCACTCACCCATGAACGAACCGGTGCGATGCCCAAGGCCATTGAGGCTCTGGAACAAATCATCCGTCTTGATCCTGCCTTTAGAAACGCCAAACAAAGACTTGAGGGCCTTTCCCAGACCGCTCAGAAGTATGGCCGGTTCTATTATCTGATTCGTAATCAGCTTCTCTCTGAAGAACAACTTGGCAGAACCAAAGAGCTGGCCAAACAGGGAAAGAAATCCATAGAAAGTATTCTGCTAAACCAGTTTGGCATAGACAAAACAGAACTCGGCCGTTCCCTTAGCGAATACTATCGATGTCCCTTTGTGGAATTTGACGAACTGGAAGTAGGAACCACGCCATCTTGTGTGCGTGGGATCAAAGAACACTTTTTCAGGACCAATTTTTGTGCACCGATTCGCGAAAAATCAGGGATCCTTATAGTTGCGCTGGATAACCCCCATGACTTAGCAAAGACAGACAATATCAGAAGGGTCCTTAAGGCCAAAAACTTTCAATTTGCCGTTTCCTTAAAGGAAGATATTAACAGATTTATAGACTATTTCTATGGAAAATATTCCGTAGAAGGATCTGATGATGATGTGTTTGAGCAATTGGATCTGGTTGATGAGGATACAGAATTAGAGGAAGAGGATGATAGCTTAGCATCAGAAGCTGATAGCGTAGTAGTACAAATAGTCAATAAAACCATAGAGGATGCCCTTCAACGCAGGGCCTCTGATATACATATTGAATCCTTGGCAGGCAAACGCGGAGTCCTTGTCCGTTTCAGGATTGATGGCGATTGCATGCGCTATCAAACCATTCCATATAACTACAAGCGGGCCATAATATCCAGGATCAAGATCATGTCTAACCTCGACATTGCCGAAAAACGCCTGCCTCAAGACGGAAAAATAAAATTCAAGACTCGCTCCGGCAGGCCCCTGGAATTGCGTGTAGCCACACTTCCTACAACTGAAGGCAATGAAGATATCGTACTCAGGTTATTGGCCTCTTCCGATGCCATGCCGATTGATCGCATAGGGCTCCTTGATCAAAACCTAGAGCAAATAAAACGGCTTTTGCAATTGCCTTATGGGCTGATATTGGCAGTTGGTCCTACCGGATCAGGAAAAACAACTACTCTGCATTCTGCACTTGGCTATATAAATCGGCCTGAAAAAAAAATCTGGACAGCGGAAGATCCTGTAGAAATCATGCAGGATGGATTGCGTCAGGTGCAGGTGAAACCCCAGATTGGCCTGACTTTTGCCAGGATCCTCAGGGCCTTTCTAAGGGCAGACCCGGATGTGATAATGGTGGGCGAAACTCGAGACGAAGAAACTGCTACAACAGCAATAGAGGCCTCCCTGACAGGGCATTTGGTCTTTTCAACCCTCCATACCAATTCCGCCCCTGAGACAGTTACAAGGCTTTTAGGGATGGGAATGGACCCATTCAACTTTTCTGATGCCCTTTTGGGCGTCTTGGCACAAAGGCTTGTAAAAAGCCTTTGTCCCAAGTGTCGCGAGGCCTATCAGCCTGATGATAACGAGAAAAAACATATTTTACACGAGTACGGGTTTCATTCAACTCAACCTTTAGAGCTATCAGACCTAAATGACATAACACTTTATCGGCCAAAAGGCTGCCAATATTGCAACAGGACCGGTTTCAGAGGCAGGCTTGCAATTCACGAACTACTGGTGTCGGATGACAAACTTAAGAAGCTTATACAGGAGAAACGTCCAGTGGGAGAGATACGGGAGTATACCATGAAGCAGGGAATGTTTACCCTGAAACAAGACGGTATACAAAAGGTCTTAAGGGGAGATACAGATCTCAAACAGATTAAGGCGGCCTGCATAAGGTGAGGTAACCGTTCAGAGGTTCAGGGTTCAAAGGTT
>JAGGRV010000211.1 GCA_021159445.1 Deltaproteobacteria bacterium
TAATAGTAAAACATCCTGTAATCATTAAACTAATAGCTAACCGCTAAAGGCTAATAGCTCAATTCAGGTTTAAGTAACAACTCGCAGGCCGATTCTATTTCGGTTGCAACTGGCGGAAACCAGTCTGACACGGTTTCCAATTGAGGCCTCATAATCTTTGCAGCTTTGGGGTAGATATTCGAAAAGTCACAGGCAGTTCCCGAATCAACATTGTGGGTATTCACAATGATGTCTGCTACGTGCACGATCATCAGTTGATTAAGATTAGAGACGCCTTCTCTGACTGCGTGATGATACCTGATGGTATCGACCAGGCTGAGTGGAAGCTGCCACTTGGCAGCTAAATGACCTCCAATTTGTGCATGGTTGAGAGGCAACAGGTTTTTTTCCGCCTCATAAAAGGACAGGCCGTCATCACGGACCGATGCCCATACCTGGCCGAAGGACTCCTTGAAATACTCGGAGAGAATCACCTTGCCGATATCATGGAGTAGGCCGGCAATGAAACAGTCATCAGGATTGTCAAGACGCGTTTGACCGGCAAGGTGCCTGCCGACTGTGGCCACACCGACCGAATGCCTCCAGAAGTCTTTAATGTCGAACCCTTCAAAGCTATCTTTCCCTGAAAAGGCCTTTATGACCGACACTGAAAGAACGGCGTTTCTTACCGTGTTAAAACCCAACACAATCACCGCATGGGAAACGGTCTCGATCTTGGATTGAAATCCATAAAAGGCCGAGTTGACCAACCTTAATATCTTGGAGACAATGGCCTGGTCTTTTTCTATGGTTTTGGTCAATTCGTTGATGGATATATCGTAGTCCTGGAGCATCTTGTTTACCTTGAATGCCACCACAGGCAGGGTAGGAATACCCAGGACACGATCGAGCTTTTGATAAAATTTCTTGGAATCCATGATAATCATACCTCTTTTTGCGCTGGAATCCGAATCGTAAACGTGGTCCCTTTGCCCACAGTGCTCTCTACATCAATGGTACCGTTGTGTTTTTTAATAATGTTATAGGCCACATTCAGGCCCAAACCCGTCCCCTTGCCCACCTCCTTGGTGGTAAAAAATGGGTCGAATATCTTTGAGAGGTTTTCTTCTGGTATGCCTTTGCCTGTGTCACTAATTCTGATCTCCACATAGCCATCATCAGCCCCTGTTACAATCTTGATCTCCCCCTGCTTTTCTATGGCCTGGGCCGCATTTACCAAAAGGTTCACAAAGACCTGATTCAGTTGCTGGGGATAGCACTCTACTTCAGGAAGGTCCCCGTAATCTTTTGTCACTGTGGTCTTATACTTGAGTTCGTTCCAAACAACATTCAAGGTTGATTCTATGTTCCTATTGATATCTGCAAGCTGGGGCTTGTCTTCCCCGGGATGCGCGAAGTCCTTCAGGTCAAGGACAATCTTTTTGATTCGTTCAGTTCCCTCTCGGGATTCTTTAACGAGGTCTGAGATATCATTCAGGACGAAATCTATGTCAACTTCAGCCTCAAGGTCGGCAATACGCTCCAATTGTTCTGAGATGGGGGGGGGATATTCTGCTATTGCCATGTTCTCTTTGAGAGCTGTGGTCAGTCTTCTGTACTGTTCTATGAGCATAATGATGTCATCCTGATAATCCGACAGTGTCTTCAGGTTGCTGCTCACAAAACCGGTAGGATTGTTAATTTCGTGGGCCACGCCTGCGGCCAATTGCCCGATGGAGGCCATTTTTTCGGATTGTAAAAGCTGGCTATGGATCCGCCTGCCTTCCGTGATGTCCTTTATGTCTTCGATAATGCCAACCAGTTCGCCATCAGGTGCACTAAAGGGAGTTGCTATCACACTGTAAAAGGTTTTGTCGCCATCTTTGTTTTTTTCTATTTCACATTCAATACGCTGCTCACCATTAAGAATTTGGACCAGCGGACAGTTGGAAGTATGGCATAAGGGGGTGGAAAACACCTCATAGCACTTCATGCCCTTTGATTCGTCTCTGCTTATGCCTGATAAGGTGGAAAATGTCTCATTGATCTTAACTATGTTAAAGTTTCTATCAATTATGCGCATACCGTCAGCTGCGGTGTTGAATATCTGGCTGAATTCTCGGTTGGCAAGTCTGTTTTCCTTTTCTATTTTTTTACGTTCGGAGATGTCTCTTGCTATCCCTACTGCATTCCATTTATTTTTCAACTTTATAGATGAAATGGAAAGTGATATCGGAAACTCTGTTCCATCCTTTTTGATAGCTGTGACTTCAACTCTTTGCCCAACGACAGGACCCTGTCCTGTTTCCTTAAATCTGCTAAATCCCTTTCTATAAGCTTCTTGAGATTTCTCTGGGACAAGAAGCATATGCAATGCCTTGCCAATTACTTGTTCCGTCCTATAACCGAATGTCCTTTCAGCGGCATTATTCCAATAAGAGATATTTCCTTCGTTATCCAACATAATAATAGCATCTTGGGCTAAGGCACATATCACTCGGAACTTTTCCTCATTTTCCTGCAATGTTTCTCTCTGTCGCAGGCAATCCTCCATTTCCTGTTTCAGCCTTTTGTTAACCTCAGTAAGCTCTTTGATATATGCCTTAACCTCATCTTTGATTTCTTTGTCTTTAAAATTCATGAAGTCATTCATCACCTTTACCTCGTATCTTTGAATCTCGTTCGCAATTTTTCTATCCGGAAATGCAATAGCTAATTAGCTGAAGAACATGACCAAATGCGAGATACAATGCATACACGGACATCCTGGTTTTCTTTTCGACATTTTTGGGACGGAAGCTTAATTGAAATGGGAAATAGGCACTGTTTTAGGAACCTGCCACCCCAGAAAAATTGTGCTCAATAAAGCGGCGTCTTTTGCCGATAATAAACAAAGATATGACATGTTCTATTTTTTTTGCGGAGGCATGGCAAATATGTCGGAAAAACACAAACATACCATTCTCTTTGTAGACGATGAGAAAAATATCTTACGCTCCCTGGAGCGTCTATTTCGAAAAGAAGGCTATGATATTTTGACTGCCAACAGTGGGGAGGAAGGCCTGAGAAAATTGGACGGGAGACAAATTTCGGTCATTGTATCCGATCAAAGAATGCCGGGGATGACCGGCTCGGAATTCTTGAGGAGGTCCAAAAAGCTATCTCCGGATACCATCCGAATTATGCTTACCGGCTATTCCGATATAGACGCAACCATGGATGCCATTAACAAAGGAGAGGTCTACCGATTTATAACCAAACCCTGGAATGAAGACGAGATAAAACTTATTATCAAAGATACCCTTAGATATTATGAGTTAATTAATGAAAATAAGAGGCTTTTTAAGTTAACCCATGAGCAGAATGCCGAACTGCGTGATTTGAATCAAAACCTTGAAAAAAAGGTAGAAGAAAGGACCCAGGAGATACAGCTTAAAAATAAAAAATTGGAGGAACTATACAAGGTAGTTAAGAGTAACCTCTTTGATTCCATACGGGTGTTCGGGCAACTAATGGAAATGTACGACCCCGAGCTGGGTGGGCACTGCAAGAGGGTGGCCGCTCTTTCTAAGACTATAGCCCAGCAACAGGGCCTGGATAAAAAAGACTGCGAGCTTATAGAAATCGCGGCGATATTGCATGACATCGGCCTTATAGGTATCCCTCGTGAAATTCTGAGAAAAAAAGAGGAAGAGTTGACCCCATATCAGGCATCTATCTATCGGCAACATCCTGTGCTGGGTTACCTGGCCTTTAATTCCATTAAAAATCTGCAGCAGGCAAGCATCCTGATCAGGTCTCATCACGAGAACTTTAACGGATCAGGATATCCGGATGGACTGAAGAATGAGGGGATTCATGTGGGGGCACGGATTATTCATGTGGCCAGCGCCTATGACGAGATGATTCGCAAATTGGGCCTTTCCCGCGAAGTTGCCCTGAGTACCCTTAAAAAGAAAAGTGGCTATGAGTTTGATCCGGAAATTGTATTTCACTTTATGGATGTATTGCATAATTTCAACCCGGTTATGGGAACTGAGATAGTTATCCCTGTTTCCAAACTGGAACCCGGGATGGTCTT
>JAGGRV010000634.1 GCA_021159445.1 Deltaproteobacteria bacterium
ACCAGGGTGAAACCTTTGCATCCCACCTTTTTCATCTTGTTTAAAAATCCAAGCATAATAGACCTCCTGTTCTAAAAAATTAGTATGGGTTGATGTTCAAAATATTTATCGGCAACTCTTTTTGGCTTGATAAATATAATTTCACCTCCTTTTTTAATTTATGTTGAATTGAAATTAGAAATTTGAAATTGGGAAAAACAAAAAAAGCAGATGCATTACCTAATTTCTAGTTTCCAATTTCCAATTTCATTTCTAATCATATGCCTTTGCCTTGCAATGCCACACTTCGATGCAAGGTCAATGCCACATTGCCATGGCCTGCCACACCTGAGTAAATACGCGGATTTTGGTATTTTCCTGGGATTGAGGATGCGACTTATCGTCTTATTCGTTGCCAAAAAAAGTCGCTTAGTGACAAAAATTGGTCTGGGGGGGAAGAGCCTTCACCGCCCGCTTCGCTCAAGACGCAAAGGACGCAAAGAAATGACGGGGATGAAGAGAATTAGGGGAGCAGGTGGAAGGCTGAAGGCTGAAGTAGGAGAGGAGCAGAGGAGCAGAGGGGTATTAATCATTCATCTCGGATCGAAGAAAGCATTAAAGCCCTTCTTTCGTAAGCCCTTTTTTAGTTTTCTGTCGCCTGTCCATAGTAGACCACCAAGTTTTAGCGTTAAAGCCACGTGTGGAGAATCCGCTTCATCAATATCTGAGCAAAGTTTATATGCCTTTTGGCGTACAGACTGATCGATCAGTTCCTCTTTTGATATGATGACACGTCTCAGTATTATATAAAATACCCGAATGACTTCCTCTTCCGAAAGCCGGCTAAGGCTGACGAGTTTCTCTTTATGCTTGAACAACTCAATAATGACAGACTCGCAGATATGGAATGAATGCTCTGAGCCGAGGATCGTTTGTGCAAATGTCGACCGGCTACGCAGCAAAGCTGAGAACAGGATGTTTGTGTCAATGACAACTGGTTTTGGCGAAAACATTGATGCCTATTTAGTATCTGAACGAAAAGGCCATTCAGATACAATTTTGAATTCTAAATTTTGAATTTTGAATTTAAAAAAGACTTTTTACTTTTTGCCATGCTGCTTGTTTTACATCAGAGGTCAAACTTTCTGCATCCGGCTCCGTTAATTGGCTGCGTCGTCGAATTGACTCTAATTCAAGATAGTCAAGCAGTTTTTCCAGCGCCTTTTGGTCAACTGATTCACGTGATAGGCTAATGATGATATTTTCCTGGTCGCCAGTTACTTTGTAGGCCAAGTTCATATTTTACCTCCTTCTTTCATTCATGCTTTCTGGTGTTGTTTTTACTCAAGGGGTCATTCTGTTGTCAAGTAAGGTAGGGGGAACGATACTCTTGCTACCGGTTTTAATATAGAAAGCGTTGTGTCTAGTGCCCGATACCGCCACGGGATCAGGTAAAAGGGCGCTGCCCCTCTTGTTTCAGAAGATCATGAGTGCCGATCCGTCTCAGTATCAAAAATTCTTTTTCAATTTTGAAAGTCAGTCGATATCCGCGAGTGACTCGAATTTCGAATATCTCGGTGCCTCTTAACTTCTTTGTCCTCAGGGAGGGGTGTTTTGGGTTTTCCACCAGCCGAAGAAGCTGTTTGCCGGCCCTTGTCTGAATCTGCGCGGGTAGGTTTTTGTAATCCTTCGAGAGGGATGCTGAACGTCTAATCTTCACTGTGAAGGTCTTTCAGAAGATCTTTAACATTCTCGAAATCCTTGTATTCGCCGCTCCGCAGGTCTTCCTCTGCTTCCATTTCCTTCGCTTGCCACTCAGGAGTCCAGAACCATGCCTGCTCTCTTGGTACTTTTATGGTTCTTATGGGAACCAGTCTCGCGCTGTCGCCTTTGAGCTGGAACTCTATTTCATCTCCAGGCTTTAGATTCAGTGCATCCATAATTTTCTTAGGAAGGGAAATTTGCCGTTTTGCACTGATTTTCATAATATATTACTCCTTTACTTCATTACTATCTAGCTGCACAAGATAAAAGATCTTTTACCGGCAGTCAAGTATCTTTTTCAGGTAGTGAATGGATAGGCGTATTCACCACACGGAGACAGGATAACGAAATAGGATTAAAGAGATTAGAGGATCAGCAAAAAAGAGAAGGACATTGAATAAAGGGTCCGGGGGCAAAAAGCAGGGTGAAGAATGAACTTGCAAAATTTATCAAAATAGTTAAGTTTTGAAATATGAATCCGATCATCTTTAAGCAAAAACTGGAAGTAGTGCAATTGGTGGTACTACACAGGTTGTTTTCAACACCCCCCAGCAAAGAAACCATCTTCCAGGGAGGAACTGCGCTTCGATGGGGATATGGCTACCGGCAAAAATCTTTCAGTACATTGGTTGATTTTTTCAACTCCGGAAACAAGAAAAAAACTGCGACTGAAGCTCGAATTTTACCATACACCATTTGTTAAAGAGATTGAAACCGAACCAAAAATCCTGGGAATGTCTCCAGAAGTGAATTTTTTAATTGCTTCTCAAAAAATTTTTCCTGTAAGCGCCAACACCGTGATTCCTTTTGAGACTGCATCAGGCATTCTGGCTGATAAAATCGTGGCAGTGACCAACAGGCCCTACATCAAGGGCCGGGATTTTTGGGACATCTGGTTCATCGGAAATACTCTCAAACTCAAGGCTTCGGAAAAGACAGTAAGGCATAGAATGAAAATCTATGGTCTGAAGGAGAATCTACGTTCCTGCAACTTACGATTTGCTCAGGGAGGCTGGCCTCCTGAGAAAGAGCTGCTTGCCACTCTCAATGCTGACTTGAAGCGCTTTCTGTCGGCAGATCAGATCGCCTGGCTTGAACACACGCGGTATCAGGTGTTAATCAAGGCGGTGCATGACACCTTGATTATGCTAAAAAAGCCATGATAAGAAAAGATGCTCTTCATTTTCTAAGCACCCTACCCCGTCTGTTCAAGATTACAGATATGCAAAAACTATATGGCTCGCCATCCATTTTTCTGAACAGAGCCATTAAAAAGGGCCTAGTGAAGCGTATTGTACGGGGAGCATATCTCAACGTACTCAAATGCGAAATGTCAGGCAGGTGGCCGGACATTGCCGAAATCGCCTGCCATATCCGCAGCCCATCCTATGTCTCTGCTGAATGGGCTATGAATTATCACGGCCTGTTGCTGCAAGTTCCTTATGCCTGCACTGCCATCACTCTCGTACCTGGAAGACGGAAAATTATCCCCTATGGCCAGTTTTACATCGAATATTCCCTTATCAAAAAGGATCTGTTCTATGGTTTTCGGTATGAGCAGGAAGTAAACGCCAGCATTGCAATCCCTGAAAAAGCCTTACTGGATACCATCTATTTGAGACGGCAGGTCCCTTGCGAAGACGAACTTGAACTAGACGTTCTTAACCAGGAAATCTTCCAGAAAATGAGTTTGAGGTACCCGAAATCCGTCCAAAGTAAGGTTGCGTGCCTAATCCAGCGGAATCCGTCCACTGATTGAGTGGAGATAGGGAGTCACCCATTAAGGAACGTACAATAAATAACTTGAACAAATTAATGTCTTTTTTGCCGTCTTCTTCGTTGCTCGTCGATCACATAACCCGTTATGCTCGCTCCTCGCGCCTTGAATACAACAAAAAATCCTGTTAATTTTTGTTCAACTTATTTATCTCCCGTTCCTAAAATGCCTGTAAGCGTTCACGGGTTCAAAGGTTCAGAGGTTCAGAGGTTCAGGGTTAACCGAAAATCTGAGCAGTTGTTTCGTGAGTTTTGAACGGTCTTGCGCAGAAGTCTAGAGTAAGCTTTCCTGGCGTTGGATCAAGCTGAGTTTCAGGACGTTGATCATGCTGGACGTACCTGCGGTGCCATTCGTGGTTCCATCAAATACTTGCTGGCCTACAAGCAAGGTCAACGAAAGAAAAATAACCCTGAACCATGAACCTCTGAACCCGTGAACGCTTAGCTATATTTCTTCCTCTACAGGTTCATGTTGGCTTAAAATGTAAAGGCCATGC
>JAGGRV010000613.1 GCA_021159445.1 Deltaproteobacteria bacterium
AGAAGACGGCAAAAAAGACATTAATTTGTTCAAGTTATTTATTGTACGTTCCTTACCCAAGAGAGAGCGTTTAGAAATAGTCAGATTTCTTCTTTTTCTTGATAACCGATCTTTGGATTCCGATGATATTGATTCTGCTTGGGAAAAAGAAATCACGGATAGGGCAGGTATATTCATCTTAATCCATTGCGAGCCGGGGTTGTTAAGAGTTTCCGGCAGGCCAACATCATTTTGATTTCTCCATACGAGTAGTCATCTCCCAGGGCATTTTTTACTTCACTGAGGGAATTATTGTGATCTGTAGCAAGTTCCTTTTCAATGGCCTGTTGTTTTTCAGGTGAAAGCAATTTATTGATATCTAATTCGCCTTTTTCCACAAAAAAACTCAGATGTCCTTCAATGGTAGATTGTACCAGACCTCTTTCTTGTGCAATCCGGGCAATCGTTAATCCGTTATTAAACATATCGAGACTTATCTGTTTCGTGCCGAAAGGTGAAGCCGCATCTTTTGCCGGGATACTTTCTTCAGGAAGGTTTTTGGGCTTCGGCAGTACGACCTTCTCTATCCCGTGTTTTTCGCGATAGGCCAAAACCAGTTTCACAAGTTCTTCGCCGTATTTCTCAATGGTTTTCTTGCCGACTCCCTTTATTTTTCTTAGATCAGCAATATTGTCAGGCAGGCATACCACAATCTGGATCAATATCCGTTGGTGTAAAATCTGGAAATGGGCGGCATCTTCCTCCTTGGCCTTGCGGGAACGCCAGTCCTTCAGGGTCTGGAACAGCTCAGGATGGGCAACGTCCGATTCGGTGTATGCCGGGGGCCGGCGCTTTTTTTCTCTTTCAGGGGTAAAGTCAATTTCAGCGGCTGAAACAGCACGCAGGAAACTTGACGGCGTAAATCCTTTTTCACAGCATTGTACTCCAGCTATCTTTACGGCAATTTCTTTTTTAAGATTGGTCAGGGCATTCCCAATTTTTTTGCGGAGTTCGGTATTGTCTGTTTCGATGCGCAATTTTTTCACTGACTCCTCAAAAATTTCCGTAAACTTTTCCTGAAACCATGCTGACGCTTTGCTGATCCGTCCCAAAATAATTGCATCTGACTCGGGCAAGTTGCCATCCGCAAAAATTGTGCGTAATTGCCGTTTAAAATTTTCACTGACAACAAAAATATCTTCCGCAGCCTTTTTCTCCAGTTGGTGAATATCTTCAACGCCTGAAACCTGAACTACTCTGGCGTTACCCAGCAAAAGCCGGGCAAGATAATTGAGACTGTTGCGCAATAAGGAAAAATCAAAACAATCAAGCAATAGCTGCTGCTGGTAGCTGATTTTGGCTGCCTGAAGCCGGTTTTCGGAGGGCGGGTTTTGGTGAGCGTCTTCGTCAAAGCACATTATTGCTTTGTCCATTTTTATTCCCCTGGATGAGATGGGAGAACTCAGCACCATGCCCTCTATAGTTTTACAACGGCTTAAGGCCACATAAATTTGACCATGGGCAAAAGCCGCTTTGGCATCGATAATGGCCTTTTCAAAAGTCAGCCCCTGACTTTTGTGGATGGTGATTGCCCATGCGAGTTTCAGGGGGTATTGCTTGAATTTACCGATTATATTCTCTTCAATTTCCTTATTTTCTTCGTTCAGTGTGTATTTGATGTTTTCCCAAATGATTGGTTCAACCACGATTTCCTGGTGATCGCCGGGGCAGATAACGCTGATTTTTTTGTTCGAAATTTTGGTTATTTTGCCAATTTTACCATTGTAATAGAGTTTTTCAGCAGAGGGATCATTGCGCACAAACATCACCTGTGCCCCCTCTTTAAGCAGAAGAGTGGCCAGGGTAGGGTAGATATGTTCAGGAAAATCTCCGGAAATTTCAGCTTTGAAACGGTGTTCTTTTTTGGACAGGGCCTGAAGTCTGGTCTGATTGATGGATTCAGCGCTTCGGTTGTGGGTGCTTAGGGTAATAAAGCCCTGATCTTCGTCCGGCGTAAAATCCTGGATGTAACGCTGATTAAGATCCGCCATAGATGATTCATCAAGCCGGTTGTCACGTACCTGATTCAGGAGCTTGATAAAGCGGGCGTCTGACTGGCGATAAATATGCTTCAGTTCAATGGTAAGCAATTCAGTACGACCAAGCGCTTTGCTGCTGAAAAAATAAACCGACTCATAATATTGCTGCAAAAGGTCCCATTCGTCTTGCTTTGCCACCGGAGAGAGTTGGTGCAGATCGCCGATCACAAGCAATTGGACCCCGCCGAATGGCTGATTGCTGCGGCGATGACGACGCAGCACAGCATCCACCGCGTCTAACAAATCGGCCCGGACCATACTTATTTCATCAATCACCAACAAATCAAGGCTTTGTATAATCCGCTTTTTTTCTTTGCTGAACCTGAACTGGCGCTGCTTATTGCGCTCACATGTCTCGCTGCCCGGTACAAATGGGCCAAAAGGAAGCTGAAAAAAAGAATGGAGTGTTACCCCGCCGGCGTTGATGGCCGCAACACCGGTTGGAGCGGTGATAATCATCCGCTTCGCCGTATTCTTATGCAGATTATGGAGAAAGGTTGTTTTGCCGGTCCCCGCTTTACCCGTCAGAAAAATATTGCAGCCAGTGTACTGAACAAAGTCGTTGGCGAGTTGCAATTCATGGTTTGTAGGGGACATAGTTTTCCTGGTCATGCACGTTGTTATCGTTTTTTACTAATCGGACAGACCCAATCCGGTGGTTAACCTGATGTAATATAAGCTAGTTCTAAAATATAAATCAACCACCACCCCTAAAAGGGTCTTTGTCTGAATACTGTTCACCGCAGAGACGCAAAGAACGCCAAGTTTAATTCCTTTTTGTTTTCCTTTGAGAGGAAGGAAAACAAAAAACCACAAAGCCTTACGGCAACTGTACAATTCTATTCGTCGGTATATATGCTTTGAATCACCATGCTATGGTTTTTTACGTAAGCGTATTTTGTTTTCTGCCCTCTCAGCAGAAAAGAAAATATATTTTTTCTTTGCGAACTTTGCGCCTTGAGCGAAGCGGGCGGTGAAAAATACTCCCACTTACCCGCATAGCAAAGCTAGGACTATCAGCATAGCTGAAGGTTTAATAAAGGACTAATCAAGAACAGATGTACTACACACTTTTCACGTCATCGCAGCCCTGCCAGAGACCGTATAGACAATATTCAACCATAACCTAATATTGTCTTGACAATATTAGGTTATAGCTTTAACGAGAACGGCCATTATTACAATATTTGGTCAAACACCTACAAAAAACAACTCTTACGCGAAGATATCCGTGATCTTGCATCGCTCAAAAAGCTTGAAGATGTGGAAGTTCTTTTTTCCCTATTGCATTCTAAAATCGGCAGCCCGTTATCCATGGCAAGTCTTTCAAGAGATATGCATGTTTCATTTGACAGCGTCAGGAGCTGGATCGAGGTTTTTGAGAACTTTTTTATGGTTTTCAGAATACCTCCATGGAGCCGAAAGATATCAAGGGCCATAACTAAAGAGAAAAAGCTGTATCTCTTCGATTATGCCGGGATTAAATCGCCCGCAGCAAAATTTGAAAACATGGTTGCGCTCGAGCTTTTTCGGGCCGTATCCAACTGGAATGATCTCGGGCTTGGGAATTTTTCTTTGCATTACCTCAGAAACAGGGATAAGCAGGAGGTTGATTTTCTCCTTTCTAACAATCAAAAACCATTCCTTCTCATTGAAACCAAGCTATCCGATGATCATGCAACAAAAAGCCTTATAAAATTCCAAAACATGCTCAAAATCCCGGCTGTTCAGCTTGTTAATGAAGGTGATACCTGCAAACTGGTTTCAAACGGTAATTTGAAAATAATGATAACCAGCGCGAATCACTGGCTATCATTGCTTCCTTGATGGGGGTGACCAACGTTAACACCCCCCCGCCCTTCTCTACTGTCGAGGCATGCCACCATGAAAGCAACTTGCCAAATTAACGTTAATTAAATTAATAAACTAA
>JAGGRV010000558.1 GCA_021159445.1 Deltaproteobacteria bacterium
AATTCTTTTAAAAGCATATACGTGAATATTTCTGCAGAGTGATGAACACTCAAAATTATCCATTTTCGGTTGTGGTAATCTTTTCCTTTCGAGCGAGACAGTTCAGAGAAATGTTCTAAGGCGTGGCCAATTGAATCTCTGGCATTACTCCAAAGTAATTTTGCTCGTTCATTTGTGATTAGCATAATTTTATACTCGTCTAATGATCAACAACAAGTATCTCATGCTATATCAATCCAGGATCGGGATTTTTCGCCTTGCTCCCCGCATCTCTTGATGCGGCGTATGCCAGAAGGTGCTCCCGGTAAGCTCCGAAACGGGGGGATAAGCCAATGGATTCCAAAAGTTTAATGTTCTTTTCATACAGGGCCGACACCTCCCCGGGACCAAGCCCTTTTGAGACCTGATAGTCGAAGACCCTGTTATAGACTTTTGATTCCACCGCCTCCCGGATTTCAGTAATTGCAAACTTATCAGGTTTTTTCTGGATAAGAGAACCTTCTGACAAGACGAATTTTCCCTTGGACAGGGCATGTATGTAATCCTTATTTTTATTGAGAAAATTCAAGGTCTCATTAAATTCCGCCTCTGTCTCAGTAGGAAAACCAAACATTATGAATATCAAGTTCATAAGACCTGCACGCTCGGCATATTGAAGGACCTTCTCAGTCTCTTTGATCCTTGTCCCCTTTCTCATGAGGTTAAGGACCCGCTGGCTGGCCGACTCCACGCCCCACATGATTACACGCCCTCCGGACCGGTGAATCAGCTTAAGCAGATCAAAATCAAATTCTTTTATGGGTTTGGCATATGCTGCGTAGGAGATTTCTACTCCTTCATTAATTATTGCCTGTGCCAGGTCTCTGAAACGGTCCGGAGGGATCATCTCGTCATAAAAATTAAGAAATGATACTCCATAATGTTCTTTCATGTATCTTATCTGCTTCAGGCATTCCTCAATTCCAAGCTCTCGATAGAGTAAGTAAGAATGATGATGTGTACAGAATGTGCATCTTCCCCAAGGACATCCCCTTGAGCTCAAGAAAGGCAGGACCACCTCAGGGCCTATATACCTGTCCAGGTCAAAATCGCTAAAATCCGGCCCGGGTATCTGGTCGAGGTCGTGAATAACATGGGGCGGATTTGTTCTGACTTCCTGGTCTTGCATATAGACAAGATTGGGTACCTCGACCAGGTCCTTCTCATCTTGAACCATGCAAAGATTGAGCAAGGCCTTTTCACCTTCCCCTGGAATAAGGAAATCAACATATTGCCCAAATTCCAACTGCCTTGTATTGTCCTTGGTACTGAAGACCCAGGGCTCCTTGAAAAGCCTCTCCGGATAACGCATGACCCCAAGTTTGGCCCCGCCCAAGACAACCTTTATATCCTTTTTTTCTTTAATCAAAGAGGCCATGAGCAGGGCAAAAATAGTCTGGCTATTAAAAAGGACTGAAAGACCTACCATGTCCGGACCATAATCCAGGACCGGATTGACGAGATTCTCGAAACATATCTTCACCCTATCTGGCACTGAGAGTCCTATCAGATGCCTTTTTGCCATTTCGGACATGAATGCGTTAAAGATGCCCTCAAAGCTCAAGAAAATAGTCACAAAATGATGGTATAGCTTCAGGTCAAATTTTTCCTGTGTGCCATGCTTAAGAAAATTCACCGCCTGGCCGATTTTCTGAGCTGTGGTCTCTTCATCCCAGTCATAGAGACGTATCTTAAAGCTCCCCTTACTCAGATCATCCAGAACTCTATCGTAGTAGAGCAGATTCAGGTCAAAGGCCCTTACACCTATATCCGGTGAATTTCTCTTCAGATATGACAACAGAACGGCAGGCCCAAGAGGAGGGCTGGTGGGCCTCATACAAGGCAGGGAAACAATAGCCAGTTTCAGTTTGACACCTCTTACATTAAAATATCATGGAATGATAAAAAAGATTATATGCTGTAAATTTTTGACTTTCTACAACGGAATCATATACTAATCAATGAAGTCCTTTATAAACGCTTAACTTTATATTGACTCAGACCTCGTTAAATAGTTGAGTGGTCGAGTAGTCGAGTTGGAAAAAATTACAAATAATTTAGCATATTAGGATTCGAACAGGCATCGACTATCCAATTTTCGGACCAAAGCTATTTGCTGGTATAATAACAACCACTTAACCACTCGACTACTTGACCACTTGACGATGTTTGGACTAACTATTACTTATGAGTTCACTCAGACAATCTTACTACAATCTGTTTTCAAAGGTCTACGACCGTATTATTGAACTCCACTCCCATGACCTCCAGGGGCGTCTTCGTGGTGCTCTGGCCGACAAAACAGGACTCAAGGCAGGGGATGTGGGACTGGACCTCTGTACAGGGACCGGATCTGTTCCGCCCTTCCTGGCTGAGAAGGTGGGCAGTAGCGGCCTGGTGGTCGGGCTTGACTTCTCAAGCGGAATGCTACAGAAAGCTGCTAAAAAAATAAGAGGGAAAGACATAAAAAATATAGTCCTGATACAGGCCGACGCCCAGCACCTCCCTTTTAAAGATAGGACTATTTCCGCCGTAACCTGCTCCCACGCATTTTATGAACTAAAAGGGGAGGTAAGAAAAAAGACCATTATGGAGGTCAAAAGGGTCTGCCAGACCGGGGGCAGGTTCTGCATGATGGAACACGAGGTCCCCAAGAAAAAGATTATTAAATTCCTTTTTTATATCAGGATGGTGGTAGCGGGAAATTTGGGATCTAAGTCCCTTCTCAGACAGGAAGCCAGCTTTTTTAAGAGCCATTTCTCTGAAGTTAAAAAAGAAATTTTGCCCGGAGGAAACACAAAGGTCATCTCCGGGGTAATTAGGTGAGCGATTCCATCTATTGTTGGAGAATTTTAAATGTTGAATGCTGAATTAGTGAATAAAAAATGTGTTCTGCAATTTAAAATTCAACATTCAAAACTCAACATTTTCCGCGTAAGGCTCAGGTCTAATTTCCCGGGGTCCAGTATTCCCTGGGACCAGGCTTTGTCTAAGGCGTCTAATGCCTCCCTCACCCTTTGGGCGCTGTGGCAAATTAGCAGGAGGTCATGCCCTGCCAGAACCGCCTTTACCGCTGCCTCGCCCAAGGAGCCGTGACCGGTGATTCCCCCCATCTCAAGATCGTCGGTAAGCAATAGACCTTGAAAGCCCAGCTCACGGCGAAGAAGTTCATTTACTATAATCTTTGAAAAGGTGGCGGGCTCATCCCTGTCCAGTGAGGGAAATACCACGTGAGAGGTCATTACGGCCTTGACACCCGCCTTCACACTTTCGCGAAAAGGAGACATTTCATACATCAATGTTTCCTTTGAGGCAGTGACCACGGGCCGCTGAAAATGGGGATCTTTTTCCACACGACCTATGCCTGGAAAGTGCTTAGCAGTGGCCCCTACTCCATTGGCCTGTAATATCTGAATATATTTTTTTCCAAGGATTGACACTTCCCTGGGATCAGCCCCATAAGAACGCCCTTTCAGGACACCTTCCGCCCCGGTTGGAGCCAAATCAAGGACCGGGGCCAGATTGAGCCTTATTCCAAGAGAGTTAAGGATTTTTGCAGCGGTCTCCGCCTGGACATTTGCCTGGGTCTCTGAATTTTTGGATAAAACCACTTCCTCATTTGAAGGAATTTCCGGCCAAAAAGGAGGGCCAAGTCTCTGGACAGGTCCTCCTTCCTGGTCAACAGCTATCAGGGGCGAAGGAAGTCCGGCATCAGCACAGGCCTCATTAAGATCATCGCAGAGTTTCTTTGTCTGGTCAGGGCCTCCCCTTACGTTCCTTGTAAAGAGGATGAAGTTTCCTACCCCATGTTCTTTTATAAGTGAAAGGCTTTCAGGGTCCAAACCAGTACCCGGTATGCCTATCATAAGCAATTGGCCCAAAGGGATTTTTTTATTCCTCATCGTTTAGGTACCTGTGGCCGATCAGTTAATTGAATCATAGCAAATTCTGGTTTAT
>JAGGRV010000318.1 GCA_021159445.1 Deltaproteobacteria bacterium
CTTCAGCCTTCAGCCTTCTTCTTTTAGCCTATTTGCTCATACCGTCCCGCAATTCTTAAACACAGTGTGGACGGGGAAAATTAATCTTTATATGGAAGTGCTAATTGTGGACAATCCAGCAGTATGAATTCTGGGTCTTTATGAACCAATATAGCACCTTCTTGAATAGCGCTGGCAGCAATCCAGGCATCAGCTAAAGAGAGCCTGTTTTTTGCTTTAATTTCTGCAGATTTTTCCAGTAGGGATTTTGTTTCGTGAATCCACTTAACTGGTAAGGATTGGCATTCTTCATAGGCTAACCTGCCAGTCTGCTCATTTTCGTCTTTCCAAACCCGGTAAAATATTTCCATGAGGGAGAGAAAACAGGCAAAACACTGGCTCTTTCCATTTTGGGCCTGGTACATTAGTTCTGCAACCTGGTCTGCACCATTTTCATCATCTCGTAAAGTCAAAAATGCCGAGGTGTCTAAAAGATAGCGCTTCATTCAAATCTCTGATCTTTTTTTCGGTCTGACAAAAGTCGTGCCACTGATCCACCACTTCCTTTGCCGCGAAACTCATCAATTGGGTTCTCCCGAACGGGCACTACTCGTAGGGTATTATGTTCCACAATCCATTCTAAACGATCCGCTTGCGATAAATGAAAGTGTCGCCGAATTTCAGCGGGGATAACGGTTTGTCCTCTAGAGGTTATAGTGCTTCTCATATTGAATCCTTTCTTTGAATTACATTATTATCTAAATAATAATTCAGTTGCTGGATGTTGTCAATACGCAAGAAAGTGTCAATCACATTTACATTTTGTAATAGTTTATCCCTCGGAAGCCTCAGAAAAGCAAAAACCCTGCCTCCATTTTCAGGAAGCGGAGTTTTGGTTTAAGGTTATTATTTGCCTACAGCCTTTTTCCCATAGCGTTATTACACTCATTCAATCTAGTCAATGACGTCCCGCAAATTCCCTTTGTAATAAAAGAATTAGGAACGGGAGATAAATAAGTTGAACAAAAATTAGACATCCTTCACGACAAGTCAAAAGTAGTTTACACTTTGTTGACCTTGTATTTTGGCAGTGAAATTGGAAATTGGAAATTGGGAAAAACACAAAGATGTAAATGCGTTACCTAATTTCAAATTTCGAATTTCCAGTTTCGACATCGGTATCAAATTCGACAATACACTCTTTTTCGAAAAAGTGTAAACTGGTGAATGAAGGATGCCAAAAAACCCTATTAATTTTTGTTCAACTTATTTATCTCCCGTTCCTAGGAATTTAAGTGTCTGTCCTCAGGCAACAAGGGTTCTGGATCCACAAACTCAAATCCGGCACCGAGAAGAACAGAATGGACCGCACTTATATTATAAGTTTGGACCCTGATATACACTATTACAGGGCTTTTTTCATCTCCGGTCAACTTGCTCCTGCTAAGTCTTGTAAAAGGAATTCCTTTTTGCTCAAGAATTTTAACTACCCTTGCCAGGACATTGGGCTCTCCGTCATCTTTTATAGTAACAAGTGAGCTACCCTTCTCTGCAAGTCCGAATATTCTTTTGTATGCCCTTATCAAGTCCCGCATGGAGAAAATTCCAACTATCACACCTTTTTCATCCAATACAGGTATTGCCCCAACCCTTTTTTTCTCCAGGAGTAGGAGCGCATCATCTATGGTTGAATGAGGAAGGAGGTTTACGAGATCAGTGCTCATGATCTCGCTGACCGGGGTCTTGGACACTTGTTCCAACTCGTGTCTCCGTTCTTCCCCGGACAATACGGATGACGGGTAAGCAGATCTTATATCCCTGTCCGTCACCATTCCCACGAGGCGCCAGTCTTTGTCTATTACCGGCAAGTGACGAAAACGGTTAGAGCGCAGAATTTCACGGGCCTCAGGAATCAGGACATCCGGTTCCACAGTCAATGGGGCAGGAGTCATGTGACGTAATATGTACATTTTAAGCTCCTTTTAATCTAAGTTGAGCGATTAGCTGTTAGCCATTAGCGTTTAGCTTTGAAAAATCAGGGCATTACGTTAATTAGAAATAATACCCAATAGGTGAAAGTTCGTAATAGTAAAACATCCTCTAATCATTAAACTAATGGCTAACCGCTAATGGCTAATCGCTCAATTTAGGTTTAATCTATACAAACGGAAAGACCGGCAAGATAGGCTTCCACACTAGCCGGCAAAGCCTCAAGATGATAACCGCCTTCTAAAATGGACAAAACCTTTCCCGTACAATATCGTTCTGCCCAGAAGGCCATAAAGGTACCAAGGTAACCATAGAGTTTAGTCGTATATGCAAGGCCTGACATGTCGTCCATTACATGGGCATCAAAGCCGGCAGCCACAATAATAGCTTCCGGCCTGAACTCTTTGACAGCCTCTCCTGCAGGCCCCTTCAAGGCATTAAGGACTGCCTCATCTCCTGAACCCGGGGGCAAAGGAATGTTCAAGGTTGCCCCTTCACCTGGCCCGGTCCCCGTCTCGTTTGCATAGCCGGTCCCCGGGAAACTAAATGTGGGGTGCTCGTGTATACTGATGTAAAATACATCGGGATCTTGGTCGAAGATTGCCTGTATGCCGTTCCCATGGTGGGCATCCCAGTCAATAATAAGGATTCTCTTTTTACCGTAAACATCCTTCCAGTACCTGGCGGCAATAGCTATGTTGTTAAGAAAACAGAAGCCGAGCGCTTGTGCCCTCTCTGCATGGTGTCCAGGAGGCCGGATGCAACAAAAGACAAGCTCCGACTCACCATTCTCAATAATATCTATCCCGCTCAGACATCCTCCTGCAGCCAGGAGTGCTATTTCATAGGAATCATATCCGAGACGGTTGTCCGGATGTCCGAAGAACTCACGACCGGAAATACAGGTCCCTTCAAAGCTGGAGAGATAGTCCTCATCATGGACAGCCAGTACCTCACTCATTTCAGCCTTTCTTGGGCTTATCTTTTTTAAATATGGTGCCAAAGGACCGGACTCAAGACGCTTAAGTATGCATTCCAGCCGAGCAGGAATCTCAGGATGAAGGGAATTTGCCGTATCGTGATCGAGGTATCTTGGATCTGTCACTAAGGCAATTGGACGAAAACGAGACACCTTATCCTCTTTTTATCATTCTATCTACAGATACTTAACAGAACGTTGAAATTGGAAAATAGAAATTGGAAATTTGGCCTTTATGCTTTTGTACTGTTTCAGATGATCGTATTATATGATAAATTGCAAGGTTTTGAGCCTTTTCGTTCTACTTATCCGAATTTCCACTTTCAAATTTCAAGTTTCAAGCCGTGAACGGCTACAATACGTTCACCATCTGCAATTTGCCATATCAGTTTTGGGATAAAATTGATTTTGGAGTTTTCACTATGATTCCCAGGCAGTAATCTTTCTCAGACGTGTTTGACGATGACTTTCTACTGCCCGGGTAATATCCTCAGACAATGAGCCTGAAAAAACTAAAACTCCATCTTTATCTACTATGTGCGATTCTTTATCTACAAGTTTCAGACATATCTCTTGATCTGATTCCTCTATCCGGAATATGGTTCCAGGCTTTAGCCCAAGATCATTACGCACTTTTTGGGGAATGAGGATTCTCCCCAATTTATCCAGTGCTATTTCCATAACAATTTCCTTTTTTGGCAAATTCATAAACCAATTACCACAAATTAACGCCAATTATTTAACAAGGCAAGCCTTATCATTAGTATGACCTAAGTTGAGCGATTAGCTGTTAGCCTTTAGCCTTAAAAAATCAAGGCATTACATTAATTAGTGCCTGAACGAAAACTAACCAAAGCTGTCATTTCGAGCAAAGCGAGAAATCTTATCGTACTGAAAATACAGGCATTAAAGATTTCTCCCTACGGTCGAAATGACAAAAAGAGGGGTTTTCGTTCAGACACTAATTAGAAATAACACCCATCGGTCTGCTGCCCTGACAAGACGGGTGAAAGTTTG
>JAGGRV010000452.1 GCA_021159445.1 Deltaproteobacteria bacterium
CTATTCTGAGGAGGTACTGCCTCGCGGGCCTTCTTGGCAAGGATCCCTTGGAGGAAATAATCACTTATTTGCTTTGCGGCTGTAGCGACATTGTATTTTTTCTTGTAAGAAAGGACCCAGAACCTAGACATTTCATCCAGTGCCCCGAAAAAAGCCCTTTTGAATATCCCGGGCATCACTTCTGCTAAAAAGATTTCCTGAGCCTGACCCTGGCGTACTATGTGTGAGATGATGTTGACATATTCGGCAAATCTTTTGTTGCGATACTCCTTCATAAACTTGCTGCTTTGACGCAGCTCTACCTGTATTACTTCTGCCAGGTCTCTATTCTCTTGCACCAGGATCAAGTGGAGATAGGCGAAACGCTCCAATTTTTCCCGTGGGTCATCAAATGAAGCGATTTCTTGCTTAACCCTGGCAATGATTTTGCCCATTTCCTCTTCAAATATAGTAATGAGGATATCGTACTTATTGTTGAAATAAAGATAAATAGTACCATCAGCCACATTGGCTTCTTTGGCTATCTCTGCTATGCGAGAATCGAAAAAACCGTTACGGGCAAACACCCGAATAGCGGCTTGTACAATTTTATCATGTTTGTCTGCGGTTTTCATAGGCAGGTGCAATATGGATTTTAATGAATGTACGTTCATTCAGTTATTCCATTTATTCTCTTTTTGTCAAGAGGAAATGTTCACATATTTTTGGCATCCTTCACGACAAGTCAAAAATAGTTTATACTTCGTTGATTTTGTGTTTTGGCAGTGAAATTTGAAACTTGAAATTTGAAATTGGGAAAAACACAAAGATGTAGATGCGTTACCTAATTTCAAATTTCAAGTTTCCAGTTTCGATATAGGCATTCAATTCGATAATATACGCTTTTTCAAAAACAGTGTAAATTGATGAATGAAGGATGCCGTCTCTGGAATCGTTTCTTGACAGTGTTTACCGCCATTAGTAACTTATATTCGCTTAACAATTACCAATGATTGATCTCTGTCTGGAGGGATGGCCGAGTGGTTGAAGGCGGCGGTCTTGAAAACCGCTGTGCCGAGAGGTACCGTGGGTTCGAATCCTACTCCCTCCGCCAAAAAAAATATCAATACGGAGAGGTGACCGAGAGGCCGAAGGTGCTCGCCTGCTAAGTGAGTGTATGCTGAAAGGTGTACCGTGGGTTCGAATCCCACCCTCTCCGCCAAAGAATTAATTTCTCAGATTTGCCGGTGAAAGCCGGTATTTTTTTAGGAGGTATATCTAGTTATGATGCGGAATTTTCTTTTTACGTCGGAGTCAGTAACCGAGGGCCATCCCGACAAGGTGGCGGACCAGATCTCAGATGCTATTCTGGATGCCATCTTAGACAAAGACCCTTATGCCCGGGTTGCCTGTGAAACTCTGGTAACCACAGGGCTGGCCTTGATCGCGGGCGAGATAACCACAGATTGCTATGTAGATATGCCCCAGGTAGTCCGTGGTACTATTAAAGAAATCGGGTATTCCAATTCTTCCATGGGTTTTGACTGGCAGACCTGTGCAGTTATTTCCAGCGTTGATAAACAGTCGCCGGATATAGCCATGGGTGTGGATCGTGAAGGCGACCTCGGGGCTGGAGATCAGGGTCTGATGTTTGGTTATGCCTGCGATGAGACTCCTGACTACATGCCCATGCCAATATGGTATGCCCATCGACTGGCATTTCGTCTGGCAGAAGTAAGAAAAAAAGGGATTTTGCCCTTTTTAAGACCTGACGGCAAGTCACAGGTTACAATTCAGTATGAGGACAGAAGACCTGTCTCAGCCCATTCCGTCGTAGTAGCTGCCCAGCATGACCCCGGAGTCAGCAATAAAGAAGTGAAAGAGGCAGTGATTGAGGAAGTTGTTAAAAAGGTCGTTGCACCTGAGCACTTAACCGGAGAGACAGAATTTTTTATAAACAGCACAGGGCGTTTTGTGGTAGGCGGTCCTTTGGCAGACTGTGGAATTACCGGGAGAAAGATTATTGTTGATACTTACGGAGGCCGTGGTCATCACGGTGGCGGGGCCTTTTCCGGAAAAGATCCGACAAAGGTTGACCGTTCCCCCTCATATATGGCCCGTTACGTAGCCAAGAATCTGGTGGCCGCCGGGATTGCAAGGGAATGCGAGGTCCAGGTGTCTTACGCTATTGGTGTTACCCGGCCCCTGGCCATAAATGTCCGCACTTTCGGTACTGAGGCCATTCCCCTGAAGCGAATCGTAGAACTCATAGAACAGAATTTCAGTTTTAAACCAAAGGACATCATTGATTACCTGGACATGAGACGGCCGATTTTTAAAAAGACGGCTGCATATGGTCATTTCGGCAGACCTGAGCCGGAATTTACATGGGAGCGCCTTGACATGGTGGAAACTCTTAAGGAACAGGCGGGACTGTAGGGGGATAGAGACATGAATTATCACATTAAGGATGAAAGCCTGGCAGAGGCCGGACTTCTGCGCATTGAATGGGCGGCCAAGAGCATGCCTGTATTGAACCTGATAAGGGAGCGTTTTCTGAAGGATCGGCCCCTTAAAGGGATTCGTATCGGGGCATGCCTGCATGTCACAACTGAGACAGCCTCCCTTGTCCAGACTCTGAAGGCAGGGGGTGCTGAAGTGTATTTGTGTGCATCAAATCCTCTCAGCACACAGGATGACGTGACAGCCTCCCTTGTTAAAAACGATGGTATCCCGGTATTTGCAATTAAAGGCGAAGACAATGATACCTACTATAACCACTTGAGGGCGGTCCTTGACGCAAAACCGCAGATTACCATGGATGATGGGGCGGATCTGGTCTCCACTCTCCATACCGAGCGAAAGGAACTTCTGGGTAATGTGGTCGGCGGAACAGAAGAGACCACTACCGGGGTGATAAGGCTTCGGGCAATGGCCTCGGATGGAGTACTCAACTACCCGATTGTGGCAGTCAATGACGCAAATACCAAACATCTGTTTGATAACCGTTACGGAACAGGACAGTCTACCCTGGATGGCTTTCTCAGGGCCACTAACAGGCTTGTGGCAGGCAGTGTTTTTGTGGTAGCTGGTTATGGCTGGTGTGGCAAAGGCCTGGCCATGAGGGCCAAAGGCATGGGTGCCAGGGTGATTGTTACGGAAATAGAGCCACTGGAGGCCCTTGAGGCTGTCATGGATGGATTTGAAGTTTTGCCTATGGCCGATGCAGTTCCCCAGGGTGATTTTTTCTGCACTGTCACCGGAGATATTAACGTCATCCGCAAAGAGCATTTTCTCAAGATGAAAGACGGCGCCATCGTAGCCAACTCTGGTCACTTTAACGTGGAAATCGATCTTGATTCCCTGGAGAAGATAACCAAAGAAAAACGTACAATTCGCGATTATGTAGAAGAACATGCGCTGATAAATGAAAGGTGTATATATGTCCTGGGAGAGGGCAGGCTTATTAACCTGGCTGCCGCTGAAGGGCATCCTTCAAGCGTTATGGATATGAGCTTTGCCAACCAGGCCCTATGCTCGGAATATATGTTAAGAAAGGATATCGGGCTGGAGAAAAAGGTCTATGGCGTGCCGGAAGAGATAGACCGTGAAATTGCAAGGCTGAAATTGTCCAGCATGGGCATCCGGATAGACACACTCACTCAGGAGCAGGAAAAGTATCTGTCTTCGTGGGAAATGGGGACCTGATTCTATAAGCACTAAGTTATTTTTGCACCGAATGGACTAATGAACATCGAACATCGAACGTCCAACATCGAATGTTGAATGGGAAAAGATGAAGAAACAGACTTATGACCTGGGAGAAAAGGTGCTAATTATTGCAGGAGGCGGGATATCAGTATACTTTAGCCTTCAGCCTAAATGGCTAACATAGCGAGTATCAAAACGGCTGAAAAGAAACAGAAATAGCCGTTGAATGTTCGGTATTGGATATTCGTTTTTCATTCGACGTTGGACG
>JAGGRV010000120.1 GCA_021159445.1 Deltaproteobacteria bacterium
TCGCCCATCACCTCATTTGTTAGATGAGGCGACTATGTTTTATAGAGTATAAATTTATTCGGAAGTAGGGGTATTCGGAAGTACTGATATGGCAGAAATGTTTAAGTTAGAGTAAGTAATTTTGATACACTGACGACATGGGTGAAATGACAACCGAACTTGAAACCCGCTCTGGCACGGTAAACGGGACTGTGCGATCTGCGCTCTATAGCAGATCGCACCCGGGGTTTCCAATGTGTGGACATCTGAGTGAAACACGGCTTTGTGTTGCTTCTGGGGCAATTCCTCCTATCAATTCCTCCACCACAGTGAGACGTGTTTCACCCGGATCTCTCTTCATGTCAGAGAACATAAGACGGTTGTATAATCATCAAGACATATATATTAAAACCAAAACAGAATCACAGAGGTAAACGAAATGAACACAGAACAACATACAGCAACGATCTGTACGCCTAACCGAGGTCGCTCATGCATATATCAGACGGAATACTGACGCCTGAGTGGTGCATCCTCTGGTATGTGATCGCGATCGCGTTTGCAGCGGTCGGCGTATGGCAGATCAAGGAGCGCGCCAGAGAGAACCTGTCGTACATGCCGATGCTGGCACTGGTGGGCTCTGCGGTCTTCATCATATCGGTATGGCACATCCCGGTTCCTGTAACAGGTTCCTGCTCCCATCCGATCGGAACACCGATGTCCGCAATCATCGTTGGTCCGTTCGCAACGGTGATACTGACGATGATCTCACTCTTCTTCCAGGCATTTCTCGCGCATGGCGGGATCACGACCATCGGTGCTAACACGATCTCTATGGGGATCGTCGGCACATTCAGCGGATATCTGGTCTATGTGGGATGCAGACGCGCTGATGCCCCAATATGGCTTGCAGCAGGGCTTGCCGGATTCATCGGAGACATTCTATGTTATGTGACAACAGCACTGGAACTTGCACTCTCGATCAATCCGAATGCGGTGATGTCACACTGGGCGATCTATGCGATGGGGTACATCCCAACGCAACTTCCACTCGCGGTAGCGGAGTTCATCTTCACTGCAGCGATCGTAAACTACATCGCAACGGCACGACCGGACCTTCTCTCGAAGATCGCATCCATCAAGGGAGGTGTTTCCAGTGGTCGATAGATTCACAAAGACCGCTCTCGTACTGATGGTCGTTATCACCGCTATCTTCTGCATCGGTGCATATCTCGGATATATCTCAGGTGCCGGGATGGAGGGCACGGATGGCGTGGTTGAGGATCATGCAGCAGAGATCGGGAACAGAGAGGCAGTAGAGCTCATCCCGACGATCGGGATATACGGCGACATGGGCGAGTACGTTGGATTCACGCTCGCAGGTGTGGTGAGCGGTCTAATCATCGGATATCTCTGGACCGGGATCTTTTTCGGGAGGCGTGAAGATGCTTGAATGGCTATCCGGAGATCCGCTGAACGGGATCGGAACTACTGTTGGCTTCTTCGTCTTCCTGATCATCGGGCACTACCTGAGGCTCAGAAAGGGATGAAGGTTCAGCATACGAGGGTGAACTTCGAGGACCTGACGGTTGGGGGGGACACGCCTCTCCACCGTCTCGATTCCAGAGTGAAGATTATTTTTGTCGTTGTGCTCCTGTTCGGGATCGCTGCGCTCCTGCACCCTGCGATCCCCTTTGCAATATTTACTTTATTTACACTCACCTCACTTGTGATTGGAATATCTCCAAAAACACTTCTGAAACGGTTGATCGTGCCGTTCAGCATCGCAATCGTTGTGCTCGTTGTCGTAGCTTTTACTTATGGTGGCAGTGACGAAATATGGTATTTCAGAGGATTTCCTGTTTATAACGAGTCCCTGTCATTCGCTCTCCTGCTATTTACCAGATTGATGGCGTCGATCTCGGTTTTAAATCTATTCATCATGGTTACTCCGGTCACCGATGCGATGGATGCGTTGAGATGGTTCAGGGTCCCGAATGTGGTGGTCGATCTTGCTGCGATGATGCTGCGCTACATCCAGCTGCTATCGAAGGAGAATGTGCGGATGACCCAGGCAAAGGAGTCGAGATGTGGCTTTTCAGACCGGCTCGGGTATGTGAAACGCATGCAGAATCTTGGTGAGACAGGGGGCGCACTGATACTGCGCGCATTCAACCGGAGTGAGCGAGTGTACATGGCAATGCTTTCGCGTGGCTACAGTGTCAATTCGAGGATCGTCCGGTGCAAGCCTCTCGCAATCGAAAATGCGCTCTTATGTGTTGGATCTATAGTTATGGTTCTATCTCTCGTGTATATCGATCGAGTCCTGATTTAAAGGTGATCGTATTGGACGATATCGTTTTACGCACCTCAAATCTACATTACACCTATCCGGATGGAACCCGCGCATTAAACGGGATCGACTTTGAAGCGAGACGCTGTAATAAAACAGCAATCATAGGTCCGAACGGTTCTGGCAAATCCACGCTCTTCCTGCACTTCAACGGACTGTACCGCCCGACTGCCGGGGCGGTGTATGTGAATGGCGCGGAGATAACCGATAAGAATATCGATACTATTCGAAGAACGGTCGGGCTTGTATTTCAGGACCCTGATGATCAGTTGTTTGCGCCAACCGTCCGGGACGATGTTGCATTCGGACCTGCAAATATGGGGCTTTCCAGATCTGAGATCGAGACGCGAGTTGAGGACGTGTTGACGATGCTCGGCATCAGTGACCTGCGAGACCGGAACGTGGACAACTTGAGTGGCGGTCAGAAGAAGACGGTTGCAATAGCAGGCGTTCTTGCAATGGAGCCTGATATCATTGTACTTGATGAGCCCACATCCGGACTCGACCCGGAGAGTGCCGCAGAGATCGTTGAGATTACCGAGGAACTCACTGCTGCAGGAAAGTCCATCATCATCTCGACCCATGATGTGGATCTCGCACTATCATGGGCAGATGAGATCTATGTGCTAAAATCAGGAACTGTTTATAGGTCAGGAACACCGCGTGAGATTTTTGGCGACAAGAAACTGATAGATGAAACCAAACTTAGATTTCCCACCGTCACAAAGACTTTTATCGAATTTAAAAATCGTAAAATATTGGATTGCACCGGTTGTACAATGCCGCGGGATGTGCTTGATCTTGTGGACGGATTCGATAAGAATGAGCATGTTCACGGGCGTATCGATGTTATACGTGTCGTGAGAGGTGCAATCGATATGGCTGCCATCTGTTCTGCGGTGCGGAACCGGGACTTCGACAGAATCGGAGCGATGGGGACTCTTTCGAAGGCTGTGGCGGTGGAACTCGGGATCACCTGTGATTATTCGACCGATGTGATCCAGTCTGCAATTTCCGCAGCAGTCCGCGGGTTAAATGTTCTTGTTCTGGCATCAGGCGGCATGGCGGATCT
The DNA here is from genome assembly GCA_021159445.1 of Deltaproteobacteria bacterium. GTDB lineage: Bacteria > Desulfobacterota > Dissulfuribacteria > Dissulfuribacterales > UBA3076 > UBA3076. The sequence goes on from JAGGRV010000120.1 coordinate 3,405, forward strand.
TGTTTTGTCCCGGGTTTCGGAACGGAATACAAGAGATGGGCAGCAGATCGAGTGCGAGATAATTCTGTGAGGACACGGGCGTCCGGCCGTATAAACTTTGGATTATGGATGGCGGTCCCGCAATTATCATAATCATGCGTAAAATATCTAATCAACTGATGGCATGACCTCTGATCAGGAAATCCGGAATGTTGCAGAAGGTGGTTAACATCAGCAAATCTCATTTTTAAAAATTGAGTTAGCAGTCTCGACAATCTGCAATATTTAATAAACCTCCGATCACATTGAAACCGCATGACGCCAACCATTACGCTAGCCGAACTGAACAAATTACTCGAAGATGTACTTGAACTGAAAGGTGTTGAGATAGAAGGGGATTTCGAGATTGAACTTATCGACACCGGTGCAGGCATCGATCGTGGGGTGGCGCAGGCAGCCGGATACGAGGCTATCCAGATTGCAG
>JAGGRV010000372.1 GCA_021159445.1 Deltaproteobacteria bacterium
CCCGTGTCTCTGTTGTATGGAAAGGCTTTGACCTGGCGCTTCTTTATTACAACGGCTATACAGATGATCCTGCTTATCACCGCGATTATCTGACTGATGGCAGGATGCGTTTCACCCCTTGTTATCAGCGCTACCAGGCCTATGGGTTCAATTTCGCAAAAGGTTTTGATCGGGCCACGGTCCGGGGTGAGCTTGCCATAAAACCAGGGCTTCTTTTCTCTATTGATTCCAATGATCCGTCATACGAAAAAGACAGTGATGGTCTTGTCACTCGGGACCTCTACCAGGGCGTAATCGGCATTGACCGCACCTTTTTCACCAATCTCTATGTCAACCTGCAGTTCTTTACTGATCTCATAGAAGACGGTCAAGAAGCCCTTTTCTCCAAACGCAAGACCCACGGCTTCACATTTGAGATCAGCGACAAGTTTCTTGATGATGATTTAACAGCAGGCTTTCGGGGTATGTATTTTACCAGCAATGAGGGATCGGCCTGTGAGATATTTGCAGAATACAAGATCGGCGATCACTGGCAAATCGCCCCAGGATATATGACCTTCAACGGCCCTGAAGATTCCCGCCTGGGCCAGTTCAACGATAATGATATGATCTATCTGAGATTGAGATACAGTTTTTGAGAAATACAGAGAATAGGGGACGTCGGCACTTTTTCACTTTATTAGAAATGATAACCTCGTAAAAACTCGGAACGTATAACCACCTCCTTATAAACTGCCCTGGGAATGACTATCTGACCATAAAAGGCAGCCAGCAAGTCAAACTGGTTCACACGAGCCAGGTTGATAAGCGGGGAAGCGTCTGACACGACCATACTCAACCTTGGACCTCATCCCTCAATTCGTCTGGCGCAAACCCGAAAATAGAAACCCTGTGGGCACTCAAGTAGGAGATAAACTCTGCCTGGCGGGAATGTATCAAAAAAATCCGGGAAGTGGATCCGCTGGCATGTCCCAAGTGCCATGGGGAAGAAAAGGGTGTCGATTTCGTATTGCCCCTTTTAATTGCAGTCCCCTGAAAAGCAATTTCATGTCAGCCTATCAGTAACCAACGCGATTGTGCGCAAGTGGTCATTGATAGCACCGGATACCTTGTGGTCAAGATCATGATAAACGCTGCCATGATCCCAAGCTGAGAAAAATTTTTCCACCGTATCCTTTGCCGCGTCCAATACCAATTTTTCCGGCAGCCGCGCCTTTCCTGCCAGATAAGAAAGCTGGTTCAGGGACAGATCAGCCATCTTTTTCGAACGACCCAGCGTCAGCGCCATACTGGCATCCGGTAAATAGGCAATCGTTGAAACAAAATCGTACCCCGGAGAGAGCGCTGCGTTCTTCCTATCAGGATAAATCAATGACCAGTTTTTAAGGTGCATATCCGCGTTGCCGATCAGCACATTGAAAACCAGCCTGCGAATGAATTCCGCTACGCCCTTCTCGCCGGTTTCCGCCCAAAGAACTTCCGCGATATTGCGATAGCTGGCCCGCTCATATTTTTTCTCCGGATAGACACCGAATACCTGGGCAAAATCCTCGATATGAACAGCGCCGCCGTCTTCTGTCCGGTCGAAGCGCTTGACCGCCAGCGCATTTCCCTTGAGGCGGGCTACCTCTTCCGGCAGGCCTGCGATCTGCTCCAGCGGAACCAGCCGGACTTCCGGAACGTCGAGACCAATGGTACGCGCCAGCTCCATCATGGTGAATTCGTTTTCCAGCACGCCCTCGAATTTCATCGAAGGAAGCTTGACAATCCAGAAACCGCCAACGCCTTGCGCCGGGATGGTCAGACCGCCGGTTGCATTCTGCACCGCCGAAAACTTGAGCTGCACGCCAGCCAGCGAAAACCGAAGGATAGTCTCGCGGGATGTACGTTCAAGCGCAACCACTTCTTCTTCTCCAGACGGCCATGCCTCGCCTTCAGCGGGCGCAATCGTGATCGCGCCAGGCAAATCGCGACCGAGCACCCATAGCAGAAAGAACTCCCGTGTTGGATTCACACCGGCTTTGCCAGCCAGATACTCCCGCAACGGGCCTTCGGGCAGCAGGTTTGAGAAAAACGGCGGCACCCGCGTGCGGATCGGCCTGGTATAGGTGATAAGCTCACCAAAAGAGTCCTTCATGGACAAGCTGAGCGTCGGGCGATCCGGGTTGTCGATGTAAGCCTGATCGAAGACGAAAAGGGTTTGATCGCCGGGCAACAGCGTCAGCGTTCCGAGGCGCTCGCCATAGAGCGCGACATCGAGGACCGACACGTCAGCCATGGTCGTCCTTCCTTTCCAGGCTGTACGCCGGCCTTGGCGCTTCCTGTTCGGAGTCGGGCACACCGGATGCGCGAATCAGGCTTGCCACGGCCGGGACATGCTTTCGGGGCACAAGCATGACTTCCAGATCCAGCGCGCGAGCCAGTTCGATGAGGCTGGAAGCCTGAAGATCAACAGCGGCATTCTCGATCCTGGAAATCTGCGATTGCGGCATACCAACTTTCTTGCTGAGCGCTCTCTGGCTGAGCTTTTTCCTTTTCCGCGCTCCCATAAGGGCCTTTGCTAAATATTCAACCGCGTAAACCATGATATCGCCTTCCATATCGGATTAGACATTTGATATATTTTTGAATATCACCACAAAAAGGAAAAGTCAACCTATTTGATATGCTTTACAATATCATATTTGTGATATGATATATCTTTCTATATTAAATTCCTTTTTCACCAAAGCAAAACTTCACCGTCTTCCGCACAGGAGCAAATTAGGGATAGGGCGAAAGGATGGGAAGCGGGGTCAGTGATTGAAAAACCGGAGCACATCTTCAAATATACGCTGAATTTGGAATGGAGCAACTACGGCCTGATCCACTATTTGAGGAAGCTGAAAGAAAGCAAAGTGGGTCTTTGCGCATTCAGTCAAGGGATCCAGCGGCCTCATGAATGAGGCCAAGAGAAAGAAACATCGGAACCGGTTCAGGGCGATCACCGAGAATACCTTCCAGGGACTCAAGTCTTATAAAGCCATATCGCTCATAGAAGCTGATAGCATGAGGTTTGGCGTCCACGACCACTCCCACGCACCCTAGTTTCTTGCCCATATCGTAGGCCAGATTAAATACAGCCCTTAACAGTAATGATCCTATTCCGCACCCATGGGCGGACTCATCAACTGCCAGACGAGCTAAACGTAAAATAGGTAATGGATATTTTGGTAACCGCTTTTTCCTGGAACCAGGAAGTTGATCTATTTCGATGTGGGAAGCAGAGACTGTTACAAAGCCTTTGATTAGATCATCTTCAACGGCAACATAAGTTGTTCCGATATGATGCCGGAACTGATTCTGTCCTGCATACCGGACAAAAAAACGATCCAGGTCGGGATTGCCTGACCGGAAGCGGGTTCGATCATCCGGCGGTTTGAGGATCCGAACTTCAATCATCCTCAAACAGCCTTTTCATGGCATCGGTAGGTTCATTCGGTTTCTCAAGCTGTTCCAGAATTGCCGCCCCTGATTCCCGGCTGACAACAAGGCGCGGCGGGATAATTATATCTGCAGGCAATTCTTCAAGAGCCTGAAGATGATGCAGTAATGCGGATTCGACCAGAAAACCTTTTTTGATACCGCGCGCCCGAACATACCGTTCCACTAAATCTTTAGTCACTTCCGAAATATAAGCTGATATCTGGGTGTGAACCTGAGCCATAAAATACCTCCAATATATTTCTACAAAAACGTAGAATGTTAATTACTTTTAGTCAAGAGAAAAATCAGGAAGGGATCTGTAGGGGTCTGCTTTTGATCATTTACTACCGAGATCAACAATAGACAATGTGCTCCAGGCAAGGTCGCTCCCCTGGCCCAGACCTGGTTTGCACCCACAACGCGTCTTCCAGGAAAGTCGTGCT
>JAGGRV010000507.1 GCA_021159445.1 Deltaproteobacteria bacterium
AAATTAACAGGATTTTTTGTTGTATTCAAGGCGCGAGGAGCGAGTATAACGGGTTATGTGATCGACGAGCAACGAAGAAGACGGCAAAAAAAACATTAATTTGTTCAAGTTATTTATTGTACGTTCCTTAGCACTCACTTATGGGTGGGCTATTACGGTCCTTGCCACCGTGAACACATGGACCTCTTTTGCTCCTGCCTTTTTTAAGGTCTTGGCACAGGCCCTGACAGTAGCCCCTGTGGTATAGACATCATCAACGAGGAGTATTGTTTTTACACCTTCCGGCAGACGTTTTGCGGTCTCAAAGGCATTTCTTACATTTCTGAGCCTTGCCTTCATTGAAAGCTCTGTTTGGGGCTTAGTATTCAATGTCCTGGTGAGAATATCCACTCTTAACGGAATATGAGGAAAGATCGCCCCGGCAAGCCGGAGGGACTGGTTGAAGCCCCTTTTTCTCAGACGTTTCGAGTGTAATGGCACAGGGATTACCATGTCCGGCTTTACGTAATCCAACAACACATGCTCCCTGGCCATGGAAGAAAGGGCCATGAGGGCATGTCCGTCATCTTTGTATTTAATCCTGTGAATAAGGGTTCTAACAGACCCCTGGTACTGAAATACCGAGCGGGCAGTGTTAAAGGATGGAGGATCCTTTATGCACTGTCCACACATGTGGCCAGTACCCTGCGGGCCGTGAAACGGCTGGCCGCAGACAGTGCAGACCGGGGATTCTATGAGCCTTATTGACTCAAGACAGTCGTGACACAAACGGCCTCCTGCCGGGGCAAAAAGCCGGGCCCGGCAAGCGGCACAGCATGGCGGAAAAAGGATGTCCCTTATGATAAGGGTGAGCCTGGCAAGGGGCCACTGCATTTGACAGATATGTTTACACCTAAGTTGAGCGATTAGCTGTTAGCCATTAGCATTTAGCCTTGAAAAATCAAGATATTACCAGAACATCCTGTAATCATTAAGCTAATAGCTAACCGCTAAAGGCTAACCGCTAAATTTAGTTCACATGGACTCAACAATAGATGAAGCAAACTCCGAGCACTTTACTTCGGTTGCACCCTCTATCTGTCTTGCCAGGTCATAAGTTACCTTCTTTTTGGCAATGGCTGCCTCAAGGGCATTGTGGATTTTCTCCATGGCGTCTTTCCAGCCAAGATATTCGAGCATCATGGCACCCGACAGGATAAGCGAGCCGGGGTTGACCTTGTCGAGCCCGGTATATTTAGGAGCTGTACCATGGGTTGCCTCAAAAAGGGCATAGCCATCGCCTATATTCGCACCGGGCGCCATGCCAAGTCCTCCCACCTGGGCCGCACAGGCATCGGAAATGTAATCGCCGTTCAGGTTTGGCAAGGCCAGCACGCTGTATTCCCTGGGTCTCAAAAGGATTTGCTGGAACATGGCATCTGCAATGCGGTCCTTTATGACAATCTTGCCCTTTGGCTGTCTGCCATTGTAGTTGTCCCACAGCTCCTGTTCTGTGATCGTCATCTCCGGAAACTCTGTTTTTGCCAGCTCATAGCCCCAGTTTTTAAAGGCCCCTTCTGTATACTTCATGATGTTGCCCTTGTGGACCAGGGTAACGCTGGACTTACCCATATCGATGGCATGACGTATAGCCTTTCTGACCAGGCGCTGGGTCCCGAAACGGCTGATGGGCTTTATCCCGATCCCTGAATCCGGCCTGATGTCCTGTCCCATTTCATCCTTTAGAAATCGAATGACCTTCCTGGCATCTTCGCTCCCCTCCGGCCACTCTATTCCTGCATACACGTCCTCGGTATTCTCGCGGAAGATGATCATGTCCATGTCTTCCGGCCTCTTAACCGGGCATGGAGTCCCCTTGAAGTAACGGACAGGCCTTACGCAGGCATATAGATCCAGCTCCTTTCTCAAGGTGACATTAAGGCTCCTTATCCCTTCACCCACCGGGGTTGTAAGAGGCCCCTTGATTGCGACTACGTGTTCTTTGATGGCCTCCATAGTCTCCATCGGCAGCCATTTTCCGGTCTGCTGATAGGCCCTTTCACCCGCGAGGATCTCCTTCCACGAGATCTTTCTCTTTCCTCCATAGGCCTTTTCCACCGCAGCGTCCAGTACCAGCCTGGTTGCCTTCCAGATATCAGGGCCTATACCATCACCTTCAATGCAGGGAATGATCGGCAAATCCGGCACAGAAATGGTGCCGTCGTCTTCAAGTATAATTTTTTCAGGGATGTTACCCACAGGAAATTCTCCTCTCGTCCAGATCGTACAACACTACAACAAGTGTAAAAAGTTGACAATCATGGACTCCGGTATTTATTTATCGGGATGAATTCCATAGATTATAATGACTTTTTTGAAAATGTACTTAAGGACGCCACAACTGCCTACAGGGAGAGCCTTAAGTCCTGCGGCCGGAAGCTGATTGAGCTTTCGCAATGGACCTGCAGGGCCTTTGAGAACAATGGCAAGATTATCCTCTTCGGAAACGGGGGAAGTGCTGCTGATGCCCAACATATAGCAGCAGAGTTTGTAAACCGTTTCCGCCTGGAGAGGAAACCACTCCCTGCCATCGCCCTTACTACAGATACATCTATCCTTACTGCAATATCAAACGACTACGACTTTAGCCAGGTATTTTCCAAACAGGTCCAGGCCCTTGCAGGCCCGATGGACGTGGTCCTGGGAATCAGTACTAGCGGAAATTCACCCAATGTGCTAAAAGCCCTTTCCGTTGCCAGGGAAATAGGAGCAAAGACCGTGGGTATTACCGGAGGGAATGGAGGAAAGATGGACCGGTGTTCTGATTTGGTCATATGTGCGGCATCATCTGATACCCCTCGGATTCAGGAGGTCCATATTTTTTTCGGGCATCTATTATGCGACCTTGTGGAACGGCAAATTTTTAGTTCGGTATAATTATAAATGAGCTATCCTGAACCCATAGATCTATCCGGCCTCAAGACCTATTCACTCTATGATCGTCCCAGTAAGGTTACAATCTCTGACTTTGCACGGCCGGTCTCTTCCGGCCTCAAGTTAAAGGATTTCTTGGAGCTACTCCCCAACCAGTTGGCTGCAAAGGATTTTAAGGCCGTTGTCCAGGCGGTTTGCACCGCTGTACGTAATAAACGCATGGTCTTGCTCGCCATGGGTGCCCATGTAATAAAGGTGGGGCTGAATCCCATATTGATAAAACTTATGGAGCGCGGGATTCTTTCAGGAATTGCATTGAATGGGGCGGGAATTATTCATGACTCAGAGATAGCCATGGCCGGTAAGACTTCCGAGGACGTGGCGTCAGTTCTTGGTGAAGGGCAATTCGGGGCAGCCAGGGAAACAGGCGAGTTTCTTAATCAGGCCATATGCAAAGCCGCCCAAAATGGTAAGGGCCTTGGTGAAACCGTGGGAAATGTCCTGCTTGAAGCAGGATTCCCCTACAACGGCCAGAGCCTTTTAGCCAGTGCAGCCAGATTGAATGTGCCTGTGACTGTTCACGTCGCAATGGGTACAGACATCATTCATATCCACCCGAGTGTCGATGGTGCCGCTACGGGCAAGGCATCCCACTATGACTTCAGGCTTTTTTGCAGCCTTGTAGCCAAGCTTGATCGAGGGGTGTTACTCCACGCAGGTTCTGCCGTACTCTTGCCTGAAGTTTTTCTCAAGGCATTGACACTCGTCCGTAACCTGGGTTGTCCTGTAAAAAAATTTACTACTGCCAATTTCGATTTTATCCGTCACTACAGGCCCTTGACCAATGTGGTCCACAGACCTAACTTAGAAGGCGGCCAAGGGTTCAACATCATAGGCCATCACGAGATTATGCTTCCCTTGCTGGCCGCAAGTATCCTGGATAGCCTGGAAGAAAAAAGCT
>JAGGRV010000420.1 GCA_021159445.1 Deltaproteobacteria bacterium
ATGCCGTTTTCTTCTTTGACCTTTTCCCTGAATTTACGAATTCCAGTATATTGGCCGTTCTGTTCCAATTTATCCTGTTGATCCATCCAGCCTTGATAGGCAGTGGTCAAGGCCATGGTCAATATGGTGAGATACGCGTGGGCTCGAAAAGCAGCCTTGGTATTCTGTGAAGGCCTCTGGATAAACCACGCCTGTTTGGCTTCTCGAAACAGGGAGTTTTCAATTTCGCTGCGGGCATCATACTCGTCATAGGCATTCAAGGGTTTACTTACAGATTCGTTGGTCAGAATAATCAGGGTCTTGGAATTGGGATTGCTCTCTTTGTAGGGGTCATGCAAAACAACAACCGCATTTATGCTTCACCGCTCACAGGAATTGACCCACATCTGCTCATGAGAATTGACCCACCGGAATTACGCTCAGGTTTTGACCCATCTCTGATTTTTTAATTTTGACTTTTCCGACATAGTCCGGTTTGTGGACCTCCAGTGATTTCATTTCTGGGGGGGGTATCATGAACCGGACTTGTATTTTTTGTGGAAGGTCATTTGAGCCATACCCAACAGTACCTGATCAACAGTATTGCTCTCGTCCAGAATGTCAGAAGGCACGTCGTCGGAAGTGGCAGAAGGAGAAACTTGCCACAGATGAGGCCTATAAAGCCAATCAGGCTGATTGCCAGAGGGCCTGGAGGCAAAGGAATCCTGACTACTGGCGACGTTATCGCAAGATACACCCGGCATACACTGAAAAGAACAGGCAGCTCCAACGACAGCGCAATTGCCTGAAGCGACAATCATCAGGAGACAGATCCGTGATTGCAAAGATGGACGAGTTAACTAAGCGAAATAACTGCCTATCTGGTCATTACAGACTAGTCCCTATTGACCTGAGCGGGGTTGCAAAGATGGACGAGTTAATTGTGAAAATTGATGTTATTACAGGAGGTTGTGCTATGGGTCCATGATAAACGAGTGATTGCAAATATAGGACTAGATAGCATTGTGGAATAAGTATCGTTAATTTCCTCAATATGAAACCCGGCCATATTATAGACATACGAGAGATTGAGATCTCCCAGCTCGATCTTCGTTATGCCAATAGCAGGATATATCGAAAGGAGACCATTTCCTCACTTGTCCATTCTATAGAGAGCCATGGGCAGATCGCCCCGGTGATTACCATCACTGAAGGCCCACGTTTTGTCCTGATTGATGGTTATATGAGGGTATTGGCCATTAAACGTTGTGGTCAGGATATGGTCATGGCTGAGATATGGTCGTGTGAGGAAAACAAAGCCCTTATTCAGACCTTGGCCAGGATCCGTGGCCGGAGATGGCAGGCCATAGAAGAGGCCATGCTGATCCGTGAGATTCGAGACAGACACGGTCTATCTCAGTCAAAGATAGCCCATCTGATGGGATGTAATCAGAGCTGGGTAGCCAGGCGACTGGCCCTCATTGATATCCTCTCGGATGAAATCCTGGACCTGGTCCGTAAGGGGCATATTTCCACCTGGGCGGCTGCCAGGGTCTTGGCACCTATGGCGCGCGCCATACCCGACCATGCCCACATCTTAGCCGAGCGATTGGCCAAAGATCCCATCTCTACCCGGGATTTGATTGAGTTCTATCGTTACTACCAGGAGTCCAATCGTAAAAAGCGAGAGAGGATGATTCAGGATCCGGGTCTTTTTATCAAGGCATTACGTGCCACTCGGGAAAAAGATCAAGCAAAGGTGCTCAAAGGGGGACCAGAGAGCAAATGCCTCAAAGATTTACAAATTGTCAGGCACATTCTTTTTCGCCTGCGCAGACAGGTACCTACTGTTATTTATCCAGGCCAGAGCAATCTGGACCGCCGTGTGCTGTTGACTGCCTTTGAGGAGACCCAAAAAGGATTTATGGGTTTAGAACAGGATATCAGGAGGCTTCATGATCTCTCACGACATGAAACAGGCAATTCTGACATTGCATCAAAAGAAGAGCAAGATCAGAGAAATTTCCATGATTCTCAAGATTTCCAGGAACACGGTCCGTCGTATATTGCGGGGGCAAACCAATCAGAAGCCCTTGACAACCTCCAAGTACCCCACTGCTCAAATCAAGGAAGTCTTCCAGCTCTGCAGGGGCAATGTAGTCCGGGTCCAGGAGGTCCTTAAAGAACGTAACAATATTGATATATCTTATAGCACACTGACCAGGCTGGTCAGGGGAATGGACATCAGACAGAACAAAAAGCACAGGGCCGGCACGTATAACTTTGGCCCGGGTGTGGAGATGCAGCACGACACATCACCCCACAAGGTGGTTGTAGGAGAACGCAAACTCACAGCCCAGTGCGCCTCTTTAGTCCTTTCCTATAGTCGTCGTCTCTTCATTCAATACTATCCGAGATTCACCCGGTTTGAGGCCAGGGTCTTTTTGAATGAGGCCTTTAGATATATGGGAGGGGCCTGTACCCGGTGCATTATAGATAACACAAGTGTGATAGTGGCATGTGGTAGCGGTCCTGATGCTGAGATAGCTCCTGATATGAAAGTATTCGGCAAAATGTTCGGAATGGATTTTGTCCCTCATCATATCAAAGATCCTGATAGGAAGGCTAAAGTGGAAAGGAATTTTTCTTTTATAGAGGGAAACTTTCTTGCCGGCAGGACCTTTTCCGATTGGCATGATTTTAACAGACAGGCCAGGAAGTGGTGCGAGGATGTAGCCAACCATAAACCCAAGCGCTCTCTTGGTATGAGTCCTGATGAGGCGTTCCTGATGGAGAAGGCCTATCTTACTTCTTTGCCTGTCTATATTCCTCCTGTGTATCAGGCGGGTACCAGGATTGTTGATGTGGAGAGCTATGTGTCCCTGGACGCCAACAAGTACTCGGCGCCGGAAAGGCTTATAGGCAAGGCAGTGGAGGTCCAAAAGCATTGGGATCTTGTAGTGGTTTACTTTGGGCATGAGAAGGTTGCAAAGCATAAGAGGGTAATAGGACAGAAAAACAAGAGGGTAACAGATCCAAGACACCTTCAACGTATAGTCAGACGATTGGCTCACAGAGGACCTTCAAAAGAAGAGGAGCAGCTAAAAGGAATTCACAAGGACCTTGACCTATACATAGCTGAGCTGAAAAAACGCTCCAAAGGCAGGGGGATAAGGCAATTCAGCAGGCTCATTGAGATGAAGCGCTCATATCCACAGGAGTCATTTCTCCCGGTCATCAGCCGGGCCTTGCGCTATGGGCTCTATGATCTTAACCGGCTGGAGCAAATGATTCTCTTTCATTTGGCCGGAGATTTTTTTGGCATAGATGAGGGGTCATGAGAGAAAAGATCCTGGAACTCCTTGATTCCTTGCGATTTAAGGGAATGGCTCAGATCCTTGATCAGGAATTGGACCGTGCGGAAAGAGAAGGAACAGCAGTATCCGAGGTCATTTATCGGTTGTTGCTGAAGGAGATCCAATACAGGAAAGAAAGAATTCAAGAATATCGGCTGAGGCAGGCCAAAATCCCGTGGGATTGGACCATGGAGACATTTCCCTTTGACAAGCAGCCGGATGTTAATAAAGCGCAGATTCATGAACTAGCCGGATTGTCGTTCATGGACAGGACAGACAATGTTATCTTTATAGGTCCGCCAGGGACAGGAAAGACCGGACTGGCCATAGGTCTGCTCCGCAAGGCCCTTGTCTCAGGATATAAAGGGCGTTTCTATAATGCCCAAGACCTCCTGGATGAGATCTATGCCTCTATGGCAGACCGTACAACACCGAAGCTGCTTGGCTTGCTTGCCCGATATGATCTATTACTTATTGACGAGCTGGGATATTTAACCTTGAAGCCGGAACAGGCAAACGCCTTTTTCA
>JAGGRV010000413.1 GCA_021159445.1 Deltaproteobacteria bacterium
GGATGACACTGAAAACGAATATTGCATCAATGTTCCAAATGGCATAATTTGAAGTGTAATTATTCACTTTCCCCCCTGACAGCCAACAGCCTTTTTCAGGTTTCAAAGCATAATCCGTTGGGAATACGCATTTTGGTGCAATCTGCCCGCGGTTGAAACCCTGCAAAAGCCTATCGGCTGCCAGGGAGTGTGAACGGTTACTTTGAAGTAGCTTGTTCCCCTAATTTAATTAATCAAAATGAGTGTATTATCTTTTCTATCGCAGCAAGCTGCGGGGAATTAAACCCTACGGATTTCGCATCGTCCTTCAAATGATTAGAGTAATCCGTGTAATCTGCGAAATCTGTGGCAAAAAGCAGGGATGCTTGAACGATGAAGTTTTTGACCGGCTCAAAATAGATTTTGGGTTATGAAGTCAAACGATATGAACCGATCTGAAAAATATTTTTCTAAACCTAAGGTCTCAGCTGCAATCGTGACTTACAATAAAAAAGAGTCGATACTTAAGCTGCTGACTTTTCTAGAAACTCAGAATATTTCAACATTTGTAACTGATAATGGCTCAACAGATGGAACTAGAGAAGCGATACAAAATCGTTTTCAGAATATTTCTATGCTTGAAAGCAGTGAGTATCTTGGCAGAACCGGCGGTTTTAACTGCGCCATACTGGCGGCACTATCAACTGGGTCCGACTACATTATCCTTCTTGATGATGATGTAATACCGGAATTCGATTGCATTGATAAGCTATCCCTTTTTTTAGATACACATAAAGACTATGTTTTCGTTGCGCCAGCGGTCTTTATTGAATCGAAACAAAATAGCCTTCAGGTGACAGGAGGAGGCGTTGATTTCTCAAAGAAAATTCCTGCTGAAGCCTGGAATCCCTCTCAAACAGGTTCTCATTTACCCCAATATACGGATATTGATTACGCCAGCGCGTGTTGTCTAATGGTACGCGCAGACGCTATCTTAAAGCTGGGTGTAATGGACTGGAATTATATTACCTTTAACGATGATGTGGATTGGTGTTTCCGCCTTCGTAATGCCTTTGGTAAAGGGGCGTGTGTCACAACAGCAAAGGCATATCACGATTCTCAATGGTCAAAACCATTTAATCCACTGCGGCTTTATTGTTTAGAGCAAAACAACCTGTATCTTAAGGCCAAATTTCGAAGGGGATTATCAGACATTAATTCCCTTACATCAATCCTAATACGTCTCTACAATATCTGGCTATACAGTGAGGTAATCGGAGATAATGAATTATCCAACACCTTTTTGCATGTATTGTCCGACGCATGGCATAAACGTTATGGAAGATGGAAGGGATCGATACAATTCGGAATGTCCAGAAAAAAACTGGATAAAACATATTTCATAGAAAACCAAATAAACCGCGTTTTAATAGATAGTTCCTCAGAAGAGTATGACCCTCAAATTTTTGAGGCCATTACCGCATGTAGGGAAGATTTGACCGTGGATATTCTTTGCGATGCCGACAGGGTTAAAAACTTTCGCAAAAAAAAATTATTCTCCAACGTATACGGTCGATCAGATGGGAAAATAGGAACTCTTGCAACATTTTTTATGATTAAACGTCAGCGTTATGATCTCGTTGTAACAGATACTTCCATGAGGGAGAGAAGAATTACATGTATGGCAGGAAAACACTCAGCTTTTTTCAACGACAAAAGGCTTTATGAGGCTTCAACCCGCCCTTTTATAGCCATACTTTCCAGGGGTGTTACACCTGCTATCAGCATCTTGCTTGCATGGATGACATTTACAAAATTTTTTAACACTCGGACATCAAGCATACCGTTTCCAGATGCAAAACCTCTTCTGGAGAAGATAGGCGTAGATCCCTCTGAAGGCCAGCCCTGGAATCGTATTTGTAATATTCCCTTTGCTCCTCCTCCGCATTTTTCATCAGAAAGTAGCAACTGTAGTCCAAAAATTCAAATCAAACATATTCTTAGTCGCGTTGAGAATCTTCTCATTTCATGTTTCCCCGGACCTGGGATAGAGAAAAAGACAAAATTTGGAAAATTTTATAATCCCCCCTTATCTCCACCTTTCCTCGGCCCGGGGGAAGCCAATAGGGGATACGATAAATGGTGCAAAGCAAGGGATGCGCATGCACCTTTTAAGTATAATACTCGATATCAAGAAGATGATCCAATGTTTTCGATCCTGGTCCCTGTCTGCGATCCTCTACCTGATTGGCTTCAGGAGTGCATAGGCTCTGTAAAAAGTCAAAAATTTGGCCAATGGGAGATGATCCTTTCAGATGACGGCTCAAAAATGAAACACGTACTCCCCATTTTGGAAAAGGCCGAATCCAGTGACCCTCGAATCCGTTTCATTGAAAGCGAAGAGCGCAACGGGATTTCTTTTGCCACAAACAGGGCTGCAGAAAAAGCGTGTGGCGAGTACCTGGTTTTTCTCGACCATGATGATATCCTTGATGCTTACGCACTAACCGCTTTTGCTCAGGCCATCAAAGAAAATAAAAAAAACGGACCTGTTGATATTCTCTATGCTGATGAAGACTGCTTTGATCATGACCGGACACGTTTATTTCCCGGCCTTAAGCCTGAATATTCACCTGATCTCCTGCTTGCCACCAACTATATTCACCATCCGGTAGTTATTCGTCGAGACCTTTTTATACGCCTTAACGGGCTGCGCAGCATGTATGATGGATCACAAGATCATGATCTTCTGCTTAGGGCGGAAGAAATCTGCAATCAGATTGTGCATATACCGGATGTCCTCTACCATATGCGCAAACACCCCGGCTCACTTTCAGCCGATCCCCAGGCAAAACCGGAGGCCCATAAGCGTGACAGGCTGCTCATCGCAGAAACAATGAAAAGACGTGGAATAAGCGGTACAGTATTCCCTGCTCCGGAAGGGTATCCCGGTCACAGCGTTGTTAAACGCAGGATGCCGGACAATATTTCTGTATCTGTTTTGATTATACCTGACGGCTCATCTGATATAAATGAAGCATCCGGTTACTGGAAAGATTGCCATTGCTTGACTGGACAATATGATACACCTGTGGCGAAACAAGTAAATGAATTGGCGCAAAAGGCTGAAGGTGACGTCCTGATAATCGTCAGCTCGGAAATTCGTCCTATGGATGGGTGGAAAGAAGCGATTGTTCCTCATATATTAAGAGATAATATTGGTTTGGTCACTGGGAAAATCAGCTACCATGATAAAAAGCTTTACAGTTGTGGATTGACCCTTGCCGCTGCAAGTGTTTCAGGACGCTGGCACCATGGATGGACCTCATCAGATGCCGGGTTTGGAGGTTGGCTTGCAGTAGATCACGAGGTGTCTGCAGTTCCATGGCAGTTTATGGGAATTCGCAGAAGGCTGTTTTTAGAAAACGGACTCTTTGACACCGGCTTTAGGTTTAAAGGCTTTGAAGTGGATCTTGCCCTGAGGCTCAGCAGTCAACTTAAACTTCGTCATCTGGCAATTCCCTGTGCAAGGGTCACTTTTGTTAAAGGATATCCCCAGGACTCATTTGATAAATGGGATGTCAACGATCTCACATTACTGTGGACCCGATGGGGTTTGATCCTGAGTAAAGGTGACCCCTATCTTAATCCCAATTTTTCTCTTCTTAACGAAGATGTCAGGATGATCGACAAAAAAGAAAAAGATCTTCGCTTGCGCGGCTGCTTTATGGCCTATGATGCCTACACAGCACATTTGCTTTATGAGCGGTTTCATTAGATTCAAGGTAAGCGTTTACAGGGCACCGCATCTGCTTTGTTGCCGGGCACTTGAAGTACAGGGAGTACGTCTGCGTACCCGTACGCCTCGCATCTGCAGCAC
>JAGGRV010000292.1 GCA_021159445.1 Deltaproteobacteria bacterium
GCAGACGTACTCCCTGTACTTCAAGTGCCCGACAACAAAGCAGATGCGGTGCCCCATGAACGCTTACCAGATTCCAAGCTTTCTGTAAGCTTCGTAAAGGACTATCCCTGCGGCATTAGACAGATTCAGGCTCCTCACTTTGCCCCATATAGGCAGGTAAAAACTCCTCTCAATGTTTGTCTTGAGGAGAGAAGGAGGAAGGCCCTCGGTCTCCTTTCCGAAGACGAGATAGCATCCCGGCGTGAAATTCGCTTCAGTATAGATATATTTTCCCCTGGTTGAGAAATAAAAAAAATCACCCCCGGCATTTTCAAGCATAAATGCCTTCAAGTTCCTGTGATGTCTCACAGTTATGCTGGGCCAGTAGTCAAGGCCTGCTCTTCGGAGATGCTTGTCGTCGGTCTTAAAGCCAAGGGGATGGATAAGGTGAAGGACAGAATTGGTTGCCCCACAAAGCCGGGCAATGCTACCTGTGTTGGGTGGTATCTCCGGCTCTACGAGTACTACATGTAGAGAAGGAAAGGAATCGGACCTGTCAAGGGACTTCATGCCATTTTTCTGATTTTTTCCCGGCACTCAGGGCACAATCCCTTCACGTCCAGCTTATGATTCAGTATCTTAAAACCGAAACGTTCTTCCAAATCCCCTTCGATGTCATTTAATCTCGGGTCTGTGAATTCCTCGATCTTCCCGCACTCAATACATCGAAGGTGGCAGTGGTGTTCGTGGCCATATGTGTGCTCGTAGTGCATGTGGCCGTCTTCAAAGAACACATCCTGGATCAGGTCGGCTTCCATTAAGAGAGGTAGAAGCCGATATATGGATGCCTTTGAGATACGTATACCCTTTCGCCTAATAGTCAGATAAAGTGTGTCTACATCAAAGTGATCATGGGTGGCAAAGATCTCTTTTATTATCTTTTCTCGTTCCTGGGTGTATCGTAGTCTGTTTTTTTGAAGGTATTCACGAAAGACTTGTAATTCCGATTTTTTTTGCATGAGAAGAGCCCTCGATTTGCAGATTTTGACAATTTGATAAATTGTGGTTGAAACCGCGAAACATAAGCAAGAGAAAAAAATAATTTACCATATTCAATGTTTTCTTTATGTTGTACCGATTGGAAGTTGCCAAGTCAAGTTTAAAGCAACTGTTTAATAATAAGCGTATGCTCAGTATTGTGCAAAAAATAATTTTCACATTCCTTGGCAGTCGACAGCCAGGCGGAACGTAAATAATTACGTACAGGGGTAATTATTCACTTTCCCCCCTGACAGCCAACAGCCTTTTTCAGGTTTCAAAGCATAATCCGTTGGGAATACGCATTTTGGTGCAATCTGCCCGCGGTTGAAACCCTGCAAAAGCCTATCGGCTGCCAGGGAGTGTGAACGGTTACGTACAGGGAGATGATAAATGACAGCAAGAGAACAAGCTGAGATGTGTGAGACCTTGGGATTTGTTGGCGGAGGGCAGATGGCAGAAGCCCTTATAAAGGGGCTGTTGTCAAAAAAACTCTTGAAACCAGGCCGGATCACGGCATCTGACCTGTCTGAGGACAGGAGAAATCATCTCAAGGAATCATTTGGGATAAATATTACCTCAGAAAACAAGGAAGCAGTCACAGGGTCTGAGATTGTTATCCTGGCAGTAAAGCCCCAAGTCATGTCTATAGTCCTTGAAGACATTGGACCTGTTGTGAGCAGCAATCATATTGTCGTATCTATAGCTGCGGGAATAACCATTCACTCTTTGGAAAAAAGACTCCCTAAGGGTACAAGAGTAGTGCGCGTGATGCCCAATACTCCTGCATTGGTTCAGACAGGGGCTGCGGCACTGTGTAAGGGGACTGCTGCTAGCCAGGGCGATCTGGATACAGTGCGACAGATATTGGAAGCAGTGGGCAAGGCGGTTATTGTACCAGAGGCCTTGATGGATGCGGTTACAGGGCTCAGTGGTAGCGGACCGGCATATGTCTTTACATTTATTGAGGGGTTGATTGATGCAGGAGTGCGGGAAGGGTTGCCAAGAACTGTTGCCCAAGAGTTGGTGGTTCAAACTGTACTTGGGGCGGCCATTATGTGTCAGAATTCCGGAAAACACCCGGCAGAACTGACTACGATGGTGACCAGTCCAGGGGGAACCACTGTTGCGGGTCTGCATGTTTTGGAACGGGCCGCGCTGCGCGGGATATTACTGGATGCAGTCAGGGCCGCAACAGAGAGATCCAAAGAGCTTGGGGGCTGAAAGGGAGCAATCAGCTAATTTCACGTTACTTGCCGGCTTTTCGAGGCAGTTTTGATGATGCAAGAAACATAAGGCCGGCCACTACAGCAGACATGAAAAAGACCCATGGATAACCGAAGCGTACCCAGATAAGTCCTGCGATTATCGGGGCTATCATGGATACTACGTGCTCAATTGAATAGCTCGTGGATATAGAGGCTGTCAGTTCATCCGGCGATTCAACGATCTTTGAAAGGTAGGTCACATGGGCTGATCGTAAGAAAAACAGGCTGTCATCCAGGATGAAGCATGTGAACAGGCACGGCAGGATAAAAGGCTGGGGAAGCGTTGTTTCTGCCAGACCGTAGCAGGCGCAGATCATCAGAAGCAAGATGGAATCACCTATAAGCACAGTCCTTTCCCCCAGTGTGTCAATAAGTTTTCCAAGATAGGGCTTTAGAAATAGGCCTACAACAGAAGATACAAGAATAAGTCTTGCCATGGCCGGTGCATCCTGATCAAAGATCCTGATAAGTACCCATGGTCCGAATACGAGGAAGATCTGCTTTCGCACACCGAACAGGACGGCGAGTAAATAAAAAAGAGAATATTTTTTCTTGAATACAAAGCGTTTGCGTTTTGCCCCGGTATGTCTTTTTTCCTTGATGAGGAGTACAATTAAGGCCGAAAGCAATGTGAGTAAGGCCGCGGTCCAATAGAGCTTTTCGTATCCGAGTCCTAATGTGCCCATACCCACCCAGATGCAAGCGGCTCCAACTATGGTCCCGAGGCTCCTGAGGCTTCTGACTATTCCGAAGAGACGGCCCCTGGTCCTGGGTTCACTGAGAGCTACACAGAAGCTCTCCCTGATGGTCATTACCATATGGGCCCCGACTGACCAGACAAACAGCCAGGCTGTTACCCACAAGACATCAGGCGAAAGGCTGGCAACGCCCACAATGCCCAGGGCAATAACAAGTGTGGCTCCAAACAGGATCCTTCCTTCTTTGACTGCACTGAAAGGGGCCAGGAGTACAATGAGCAACATTCCCGGCATTTCTCTGATAGTCTCCAGCACTCCCCTTTGGTCGGCGCTCATGTCATAGACATCCACCAGGAAGTTGTTAAGACTGCTAAAGAAAATTCCAGTGGCAGCAGCACCCAGAAATGTGCTAAAAAGAAAGATTAATTTCTGGTCCTTAAAGAGGCGGGACACGAGTGAATGTATATTATAGTGCTTTTGGGTTGTCATGGGCTGTTGAACTTAGCGCCCTTTGGGCGAGCTGTTAAGCTATTTAAGCTATTAAGCGGCTGAACGCCCAATTATTCTACCCGTCAAATTCATTCAGAAACAGTCCTACAAATTCATAGTGTCCCCCAAATTCAAGGCTTACATGATGTCATAGCACGAGGAATTGAGCGACGGCCATTTTCTATAAAACGGGAGATTGAATGCGGAAGCCATGGAAAAGTGTGGTGTCGACAAAATATGTTGTATAATTGGGCAACTTCTCCTATGTCAAAAAGGACATAGCTCTAATTTATTTGTGGCTTAGGAACGGGAGATAAATAAATTGAACAAAAATTAATAGGGTTTTTTGTTGTATTCAAGGCGCGAGGAGCGAGCAT
>JAGGRV010000573.1 GCA_021159445.1 Deltaproteobacteria bacterium
AGTTACTGCCTATCTTCAAGACATCGCAGGCATCGAATAATTGTGCAAAATAACTACACAATATCAATATGTTACATATTTACCAGAAAATTCATGCCAAAGTGCTCATAAATTTGAAACTATTTTTCGAAAACTCAAGTTATTAGCGATCCAGAAAAAAATACGCAAAAAATATTTCTGGTTTTTTAGCATGTTACCAAAGCGACCTGGCGGGTGTACTTTTTAAAGAATTTTTGTGGCAATCGTTAAAAACACATTGCATAAAACCATATTGATTGATATTGTTAGCAATATGAAAACAACCATAGATATTTCCGATTCGTTGTTACAAGAAGCTAAAAAGCTGTCTGCTCAAAGAAAGATCACGTTGCGCTCTCTTGTTGAACAAGGGCTGCGTGAAATTATCTCCAGACAAAAATCAGATCAAAAATTCAAGTTAAGGAAAGCCGGCTTTAAAGGAAACGGCCTTCAGGATGAATTTCGCGGAGAAAGCTGGCAGAAAATCCGGACAGCAGCCTACGAAGGGCATGGAGGATGATAGCTGTAGACACAAATATCCTTGTTTATGCCCACCGTGAGGAGTCTCCTTTTCATGAGAAGGCTCTTGACTGTATTGCCGAACTTGCTGAAGGAAGAGCATTATGGGCAATCCCCTGGCCATGCGTCCATGAATTTTTTTCCATCGCTACTCATCCCAGGATTTATGATCCGCCCAGTCCTATTCAATGTGCTGTGGATCAACTCGATGCATGGTTTGAATCACCAACACTTGCTCTACTTTCTGAAACACCGGATTACTGGGTTATACTAAGACCAATTGTAAATTCATCGCAGGTAAGCGGCCCCATGATACATGATGCACATATTGCAGCTATTTGTATACAAAATGGTGTCACTGAACTGTTGACAGCAGACCGTGATTTTGGAAGGTTCCATGAATTAAAAACACGCAATCCGCTTATAAGTTAAAAATCGTTTTTGAATCAGTGCCTAATTCCCCCTGGCGTCAATTATTTTTCCCGGTTGATTAAGAATCGATTATTCAAGTCATAGACAAAGGATAGGCTATTCGCCGTACATATCAGTTATGAGCTTGCGTAATTGAGCGGCCTTGATCTTTGATAATTTATCAATTTTCTTTTTCAATCTTTGTTTGCTAATAGTGCGTATTTGGTCAACGGCTATCTCAGCCTTTTTATTCGCGCATTTAATCTGAAGTCGGGTTCTCCATTGTGGGTGCAACTTTGAGGTTAAGGGACATACGACAACGGTTTCTAAATATTTATTCATTTCATCTTGGCTAATTATGACAACAGGACGTACTTTTTTTATTTCGCTTCCTATCGTGGGGTTGAGGTCAGCATAATATATTTCGTACCTTTTAATATTCAAAGTCTTCATCCTCCAGTCCGTCAAGAAGCGTTATGTCAAAATCGTCCCAATCTTCCTTTTCATTAGCCATGGCTTTATATGTATCTTCCCAAGAAAGTTTACTATCTTCTTTCTTCCGAAGAAGCAGTCCTCTGTCTGTTTCTTCAAGCAAAAGGGAATTGTTAAGGCCATATTTTTGAAGGAGTGCCTTGGGTATGCGAACTCCTTTGGAATTTCCAATAGGGACCAGCTTAATATCCCTTTCACGTGTTTGTTTTTCCATGTGTATCGCTCCTTAAATTACATTAAAATTATTTTGTAATTATTGTAATTACATTTATCTATAAAGTCAAGCTTAGAATCAAATTATTGGTGGGCGGGTATTATATTGAAATAGCGAATATTTCGCACAAATCGTTTGGTTCCGGCAGCACAAGGACTTGGTAAGCCGGTGGCCCTACCGGCATTTTCACTGGAGAAATGGACGGCTCTTTGCAAAAAGCAAAACCAGACAGGTCTCCCCGGATAAGAACGTTCACCCTGTTGAATTTCCCGAAGGGAACCTTATTCAACAGGGTAAACTTTCGCTACACAACCGCAGCATTTACCATACCTGCCGGCAGGCAGGTCGGCTCACAGTTTTGCCATCCGGCTTCCTTCAGATCCCACCTCACGGTGACGCCCTTGCCTTCGGCTAGTACTTTTGCTAACCTCAAAAATCAGGTAGCAAGGTTCACGTACAGAGGACTTTAACCTCATAAGTTCACGCCCATGACGGGCGTACACATCAAACTACACAGGACGCAAGAAAGCGTGCGCCTGTGAGTTCGGCGTATTACCATCCGCTGGGTGCTCGGCGATTCGGCAAGAGGATCGAAACAGATGGGCATGTTCAACACCATAGTAGCTAACATCCCTTGTCCCGAGACCGGCAAGCTCAGCAAAGATACGGAGATCCAGATCAAGTGGCAGGACCGCGACGCGCGCGTCCTCGATGTCTATCGCACCGGAGATTCCTTGCCGGACCTCCTCTCGAAGTATAACAACACATGGGTCCGCACCGACTACATCTGCAACGCCTGCTCACCCAAGACAACTGGTTACAGGGGTGTCCCATACATTCGATCGGATGATCAACGCTGGCATATAGCCTTTGTCGAGATCAAAAACGGCCAAGTCTGCCGTATTTTCTCGGAAACTGAGTTCCAAGAACTCGAAGTCTCAGAGTTCACCGATGATGTGTGGCCACCTGAGGAGATAGCCGAACAAACAGATCCATGCGATCGTTCGACAACCTAAATATTTTACCAACCATTTAATTAAAATGTACTATTTTTGGATTATACCTTGTATCGTTATCCCAAATATGGGATAATATAAAATATGGGCCACAAGGAACTCAAAAATATTGTTTGGATAGGTTCCTTTCGCGAGGAGTTAAAGAAATTTCCAGAACCAATAAAAGATGAAATTGGATATGCTATTTATAGAGCGCAAGAAGGAAAAAAACACCACAAAGCAAAGCCTCTCAAAGGGTTTAGCGGTGTTTTAGAAATTACGAGTTCTTATAAAACAGACACCTATAGGGCTGTATACGCGATAAAGCTTGGCGATTGTATCTATGTGCTCCACACTTTCAAAAAAAAATCCCACAAAGGCATTAAAACACCTAAACCTGATATGGAAATCATTCGGAAAAGACTGAAAGAGGCACGTATCCTCGCCAAGGAGGTAAAATAATGCAAGCTGAAATAGAATTCAAAAAAGGTTCAGGGAACATTTTCAAAGATTTGGGCTTGGCCAACCCAGAAGAACGATTAACCAAAGCTAAGATAGCTTCAATGATTTACGATATCATTGAACAGCGGGAATTAACACAGAAAGAGGCCGGGACTATTCTCGGAGTTAGTCAACCTAAAATATCTGCTCTTAGAAATGGAAGGCTTGATGGCTTCTCAATGGAACGGCTATTTTCTTTTTTACGTGCATTAGATCAAGATGTTGACATTATCGTCCATCCTAAAAAACAGAGTGAAGCTCACCTTACCCTTGCATATGCTAATGGGTGAGACTGTCGATTTAGCGGCAAACGTAATGCGCCATAAGAATCATATTCAGTTTTTCCTTATATGTATCTGGGGAGCGGAGTGAAATGGCATAGTTGTAAAGTCCAATGAAGATGTCGCCGGCGAGTACTTTGGAATCAAGGATTTTCCCGACTTGTTGAACAAAGGTGATGTCGGATATGGATATGACTATAGTGTCTTTGAACGTTTTCGCCGAGGCTATTTAGTGATAGAAACTAAAAACTATGGCTATGTAGGCATGGTTCCGGTGGGTTTGAATACCGTTGCCTCGGTGATATTTGAGGACAAACTCACGAATATCCCAGGCAAGCATGCTCCTGTTTTAATTAAAAAGGGCGATGAAATAGGATATTTTCAATATGGCGGTTCGTTAATTA
>JAGGRV010000648.1 GCA_021159445.1 Deltaproteobacteria bacterium
TTGATAAGGAACGGGAGATAAATAAGTTGAACAAAAATTAATAGGATTTTTTGTTGTATTCAAGGCGCGAGGAGCGAGCATAACGGGTTATGTGATCGACGAGCAACGAAGAAGACGGCAAAAAAGACATTAATTTGTTCAAGTTATTTATTGTACGTTCCTAACGGTTTAAAAACATTATGACTTAAGAACTCACCATAATGGATGGAAATTTCAGGTATATATTTTTGCAATGCCCTGAGAAAGGTCTTTTGACGTATTGGCTGGTCAGGATCGATTTTGCCAGTAACTATCGCAGTAAAATATTTGATTGATAGAATTTCATGTTTTGAATCAAGAAGATGTTCAAACAATTTTTTAAAATTCAACCATTTGTATGGTGTATCTTTAACTGCGCCGTAATAGAAATTGAACCCGTCGATATAGATGTAAGTTCTCATAATAATTATATTTATAAATAGCAGGGGCCACCGAAGTGGCCCCGCGCCCTGGGTCGAAACCGCAGGGGAAGTTTATAATTTTCATATAATGAATAATCCCATTCATAAATGTGTCAAGAAAAATAACGAATCATTCCAGTGGACAGGCAGGGTCGGCGCATTTTTTGTCATTGTTTTAACTTGCAGTTTTATAGCTTTTACAAAGGGTTCGCATCCTGCCTGCCGCTGGATTCAGCGTTAAAAGCTGGATAGAGGAAGGACGTAAAGGCAGGGTCAAAGATAGCCAGGATTTTCTTAAAAAATATCCGAGGCAAATAGCTTATTCACCCTTTTGTGCCTTCACCTTTATGGTCACAGTCTTTTTTGCAGCCTTTTTTTTGGCCGCAGGCTTCCTGGTAAGAATGGCAACGTTTTTATCTTTTTTTCAATACAATTTGTTTCTCTGAATGCTTGATGAGATCTTGGAACTTTTCTCTCAATAATTGATAGTCCTCGCTGGGTATGTATATGGCTTTCCTGTTAAACGAATAATCCCAGTTCACTACTCCTCCATTGGTTTCACTGTAAGTTGAAACAATGTCATAATAACTGTCGTGATATTCAAAGCTTTCAGGGATATAGTATACTTCATAACTCTCTGGAATCCTGATCTCCACATGCAGCTTTTTTTCATCGGTTTCATCAAACTTTAACGGGTGGACTCTTTCTTTCTGGGTAAACATTTCGTACTCACCAACAGAGAATACCTTGTTTGGCACTATCCATAAACCTCCAAGTTTTTGACCGTGATCTTTTGCTTCAAAAGTAAACTGCATAGAAAGAGGATTATTCAGATCGAACGGGTCAGAGTACTGGCTATCAAGCATCCTAATACCATTATACCTTGAAATAACAATATCTTCGAATTCCTTATACTCCTCCTTTGTACAAGTAACAAATTCTGATCTGATAGATCTGTCGTAACTCCCGTAAAAACTGCGTTTGAGGATAACATTGATATGCCCATTTTCCTCTAACTTGATGAGAATATCAGCAAGAGCTCTAGCAGAGGGATATCTACTTATCTTTTCAAATTGAAAGGCGCCATTTCTAAATACAAAAACATCTCGACCCTGGTCCATAGAAGGAAGGTTACCGTATAGATTATATTCGATTGGATCTACATATAAATATTTATCATTTTCCTTTATGGCCACTATGCAGTGGTCAAATTGATATAGAAAAGGTATGTCTTTTTCAAGTTTCGGCGATTCGTTTGTCGGCAAAATCGCATAGAATGCCAGCACATCAATGACATTCAACATACTGATCAAAAGAGTAGCTTTATCTTTACAGTCTCCGTATTTGTTTCTAAGAACCCTTGGGGCAGGATTCGGTTCATATCCGCTATTTCCGTAACTGACCGCAATGTATCGCACCTCTTTGGACACAAAGTTATAAAGAGCTCTAATCTTATCTTCTTTTCTCTTCAAGTTCTGCGTGATGATATTTGCTTGGGCAATTATCTGGTCATCCGGTTCGGTTTTTCCTTTTATTAACCCGTTAAACCAGCTTCCTATGTTGTCCCATGAATCTTCAGAAGTAATCAGTAAACGAGGAACCATATCTTCAATTAATGGCATATCTTCTTCATGTTTCACCCTGGGAATATCCTTTGCCTCCCAACGATAGATTCGTTTTCCCTTCAATTCGTCGATCTCTTCTCTAATACCAATTTTCGGGTTTTTATTCGAAATAAGATAGGTCAGCTTAATATCCTTTGGTGCAGTGACCATAACGCTGGACTTTATGATCGGGTGGTACTACTGGATGTCATGGGAACCGCAGAATTGCCTATAAGGATTATTGCGCCCGTTCTCAATTGTATATTGGTAGTCAATAATTGAGCCCACTGAGACTGAAGGGAGTGTGAAAGTCAGCTTCTTGTAATCGCTATACTCGGGATAATCAGATAATGGGGTGGCAGTTTTTATGGCCTTCTTGTCAATGTTAATTACTGTGCCGTCTGGTGTTACTGTCCTTGCAAAATCCAGTGAAGCGTCTTGATATTTGGAGTTGAAACCAACAGAACGGTCAGCCCATTCTTTACCCGCCTCATGATTTATTTTAATGACATGATGAACGGTTTTTTTGTACGTTTTGTCTTTGTTTATCTCGATAACTTTTTCAACTAATAGGTATACTACCTCGGCATTCGGAAATTCAGGCAGGTTTTGGCCGACAATTGGAATGCCATTATCAATTCCTTTTTGTGCACATGAAATTACGATCAAGAAAAGTAAAAGAAGATACCTGCTTTTATTTTTTCTTAAAGAAACCATTTGTCACATCCTTGGTTTTAACACTACTAATGAATTTAGGGCATTAACCGTCCCATCTTATGTCCGATGGAAAACTCCCTTTATAGAGTAATACTTATTCCCGAAATATGATGCTTGTCGGCTGTGAATCTATCAGGAAGCGATATCCTATCACTATATATCGGAAGACTGCTTAAAACGGATAAACCGGCTTTTGCTGAATATCTGCCAAGCAAAAACTGACAGTAAATTCAAGCTTCAATCCACCAAAGGCAAATATTTTTCACATCCTCCGGGGCAATAAGCTTTCCGGGCCTCGTAATGCAATATCAAAGATTCCAGTGTAGTAAGAACGCTCTCCCACGACCCTATTTAGTGCGCTCCTAAAGGAAATCTGAAGGTCTGGCCAGTATTTTTTTAAGATAATCGTTAAACCTTGCCGATAAATTAATAGAACAGGCTTGGATAGGGAACCTCCCGAGGACCTCCATGACGAACTCTGCCCTCATCAATTGCCGGACCTTATTCCTAATAATGACCATGCAATATATTGAGGTTCAAAAGCTGTAACAAGTCAATCCAAGAGGACGCAGTAAACCTGGCCGCTGATTTTTGGGTTGAAGCTGTAGAAAAAGCCACTTGATAAAATATTTTTGACAGGTCAAGAAAAAACGAATGCGTAGGATGCTCTGTATTGAACGATCTCGGATCGCTGAAGGGGTAGTAGAAGACCCCCCCCAATTACGGTCATTTGGATCATAAAGGACTTTTTCTACAGACTCGTTGGGGGTAAAAGGAGGTTTATGTCATGAATCCGAATGTATTATTTATTTTGTATTGTCTGATAGCTACCCCAATATTCTTCTCCTTAAATTCCCTCTCAGCCTATTCCATAGGTATGTTCACGGGTGTTTCAATAATCCCCATTATCTTCATTACTATTTATAATTTGAAAAAGGGTAGTACTGCTACCAGAAATATTTCGAGTATTGGTATTATTTTATGGACTTTAATTACCATTTTTGCGGCTCTCAACTCCTGGAAAACTAGTAGTGAAGTGTCCCACGA
>JAGGRV010000127.1 GCA_021159445.1 Deltaproteobacteria bacterium
GAATACAACAAAAAATCCTATTAATTTTTGTTCAACTTATTTATCTCCCGTTCCTAATGGCCTATATGAAATATCCAGTGTCACTTTTTATCCTTAGAAGGCATACTGCATGGAGACCGTAAAGCGGTTTCCTGAATGAATTTGTTGATGCCGTTCAGTCTCGATGTAAATGTACTCAGCACCGACCTTAAGTGGTTTGGTCAGTGAATACCAGGTATTGATGAAGTACTGTTCGTTGCGCGTGAAGCGACGGTCGTTGGTGTCGGTCAGATCGCCTATGTCACCATTGTCGGGATTGTCAAAGCCGTAACCCGCAGTCATCGTGGTCTTGTCATTGACAGCATAAGTGAGATCGGCCCATCCGCCGTATGCTGACGCAGGTCCTCCGTCCTCAGCCATATCCAGATCATAGCGCAGGAAGTTGCGCCCGATGCCCTCACCGGTCCAGAGCTCACCCTTAAAAGTAAAAGGTCCAGTGACGTACTTCAGCTCGCCGCAAACCAGCCAGCGGTCCGTGTTATCAGAACTTTCCGTTTCATAGTCGGCATGTCGGTAGCCTCCGCCAAGGGCCACGAGGCCTCCCTTGCCCAGTATTTCATTGGAATATTGTATCCGGCTGAGTAGCCACGGCATACGGTCCTCGTTTTCAGTGTCCGTACGCCTGTGCTTCATCGCCGAGACCAATACCTGGAAATCCCCAAGCTCTTGCCGCACTGTAACCTGAGGGACACGCCACCACAGGTTTCCTGCCGCGGTCAGGATACCGAAGTCAACAGTCGATGGATTGAGCTGTGAGACCGGAATCCAGTCCTGCCCGACTACCATGCCTGTGTGGGTCTTTTCGTAGCCGACATCAATATAGCCCAAGCGCATGCGTGGAATCAGGTTGTTGCCGTTGTTGTCACCGTAGAAGTCCATCTCGAAGCGACCCATGGCCGACCACCATTCACCCCACTTATGGCTGGCTTTAAAGCCAAACCTGGTATCGCGTGGGTTGAAGTCGGTAGAGTCGTTTTTGTAATCACTTTCCTGGGCGACTGCACCTACGAAGTCATTGTATTTTTTGAATTCGGCCGTGTCGTAATTAAAGTCGACCTTGACCTTTCCATAGAGTTGCATGTCGTACTTAGACCAGACATTGCCCAGGTCCTTCAAATTCCTTAGAGCTGTGACCTCCTCGGCTGTCAGAGCCAGGACTTCAGTGGCAGGCTTAGCTGCGACCTGGGGGGCCGGCGGAGCCGTTTCAAGCTGATTGATACGATTCTGGAGGGCCTGCATATTTTCTTGCATCTGCATCATCTGGTCCTGCATGGTCTTCATTTGCAGCTTCAGATCTCCTACAGACTCTCCATAAGCGAATGTGCTCAATCCTCCAACTAAACTAATGAGCATTAAGCTCAAAACAAATATTACTGCCCGGCAAGGGGCAAAAAATCGCTTCATTTAAAAAATCCTCCTATCCCTATTATATGTCTGAACGGTTAATCCTCGATGGTTGACAGATCGCCTTTCTTTAATCCTAATTCTCGCGCTTTCAATACACGGCGCATGATCTTGCCATTCCTGGTCTTGGGAAAATTGTCCACAAAGTTGATCCCGCGGATGGCCACAACGGGTCCAAGGACCTTTCGGATATGGGCCTTCAGTTCGTTCACCAAGCTGTCTTCATCCTCCTCGACGCCCTCCTTTAAGATGACAAAGATTTTGGCTACTTCTCCGCGAACCTTGTCAGGCACGCCGATGCATGCAGCCTCGGCAACATGTTTGTGACTGATTAGGGCAGTTTCTACCTCGACTGTGCCAATCCGGAGACCGGCGATCTTGAGAACATCATCAGATCGGCCCTGGAACCAGAAATAGCCGTCCATGTCTTTAGTGGCAATGTCGCCGGCCAGATACATCCCCGGGAATTTTGACCAATAGATCTCTTTGTATTTCTCAGGGTTTTTGTA
The DNA here is from genome assembly GCA_021159445.1 of Deltaproteobacteria bacterium. Taxonomy (GTDB): domain Bacteria; phylum Desulfobacterota; class Dissulfuribacteria; order Dissulfuribacterales; family UBA3076; genus UBA3076. The sequence goes on from JAGGRV010000127.1 coordinate 1,953, forward strand.
AAGTGTTGTGAGCATGGCAGGCCACGGCTCTTTGACCACTACATGACCTCCCTTGCCTGGTTCAACAGATTCTCCATAAGCATCGACCACATCCATATGGACACCGGGGAAGGGCTTGAAGGCAGAACCTGGCTTTAACACATTACATGGTGTTGGCGCTACCATGAACATACCAGTCTCTGTCTGCCACCAGGTGTCCATGACCGGGCAGTTCCGGTTTCCGATGTTCTCATAATACCATACCCACGCCTCAGGGTTGATCGGCTCACCCACCGTACCGAGGAGCCGTAGCGTAGACAGGTCGTGCTTTTTGGGATACTGAGAGCCGAACCTCATGAGCATCCTGATGGTAGTTGGCGTTGTGTAGAGAATATTGACCCCATACTTCTCAATGATCTGCCACATCCGATCCGGCCCTGGAAACAGCGGATGCCCCTCATACATGACCGTGGTGGTCCCAACGATAAGTGGACCGTAGATAGTGTAGCTGTGTCCTGTTACCCACCCAGGATCGACGGCACACCAGAAGATATCTGTCTCTTTTATGTCAAACCCCCATTTTATGGTCCGGTTGATCCCTACCATATAGCCGCCGTGGGAATGCACCACCCCCTTTGGCTTGCCTGTTGTTCCTGACGTGTACAGGATATAGAGAGGATCATTGGCATCCATCTCCACGGTCTCAAACTCTGCATATTCCCCATCCATTAAATCATGGAACCAGAGGTAACGGCCATCACTCATGTCGGTCTCTATATCTGCCCGCCGAACCACGACGACGGTCTCCACCGTAGGGGACGCCGTCATCGCCTCATCTACGGCTTCTTTCAGCTTGACAACCTCGCCATTTCTATGAAACCCATTCACGGTCACTACAAGCCTTGCCTCGGTGTGGTTGATCCGCTCTCGAAGGGCCAATGCACTGAATCCCGCGTAGACAACACTGTGTATGGCGCCAATCTTGGCACATCCGAGCATGGCAACGGCTATTTCAGGTATATTAGGCAGATAAATCGCAACACGGTCTCCCTTCTTGATACCGAGGGACTTGAGGACATTGGCAAACTTGTTGGTAGCCCGGTAGAGATCGTAATAGGTCATACGCTCACGGCTACCGATCTCGGGCTCAAAGATGATGGCTACCTTGTTTTTGCGATGAGTCTTTATATGACGGTCAAGCGCATTGTAAGCAATGTTGGTCTTACCGCCTACAAACCAATTAAAAAACGGTGCATCAGAGCGGTCAAGCACCTTGTCCCATTGTTTGAACCAATTCAATTCATGGGCGGCCTCCTCCCAGAAGGCTTCAAGATCGGATTCGCCCTGCTTTACGGCGTCCTCATAATCTTTGGGGCTCAGGTTGGCGTCCGCAACCAACTGAGGCAAGGGCCGAAAAACCCTTCCCTCTGCCAATAAGGCTTCGGTGGTTTCCTTTTCTGGTTGCACTTTCTCTTTGTCCGATTTCATAGCTGAGGCTTCTGTAGGTTTCCTCCCTCCTTCTTTGTGTTTTTGAGACAAATTCTTCTCGTGTCGTCCTATACAGCAATCTTTGTGCCAGCACAGCTATGCGCATGACGAGTGGAACAACCGATGACTATCCCTTTGTATTTATAAGAAAAGTTTAGCTACTGCAGATAGAGAAGAGTGAGGAAATTATAAATAGCAGGATAAAAAGAGTGAGGCAGTTTTACCCGGAGTGGGGACAATTCGTCCGGAGGCAGCGCCTTTCTCCGGCTACAGATTTTCAGATAGTTAGGAACGGGAGATAAATAAGTTGAACAAAAATTAACAGGATTTTTTGTTGTATTCAAGGCGCGAGGAGCGAGCATAACGGGTTATGTGATC
>JAGGRV010000597.1 GCA_021159445.1 Deltaproteobacteria bacterium
CACGCTTGGCAATCTACCAGTTCCAGAGATTACCCACAGATTTGTCTGAAGAGGCGCATTTATTATAAATTCCTTTTCTTATGAAATATGATTCACTCAACCACTATGGACTAAAAATCCATAGTTCTCACTATGATGCACTTTACGCCTGTTTGTTCGACACAATCTGTGTCAATCTGTGTAATCTGCGGACAATAAAGTGTTTTTTATTAATTCGTATGCCTCTTTACCCTTATCCAGCAACTGTTTATCAGGAGGCCTTTTGTCCATTTGCTCTAAAAAATTCATAACAAATTCAGCATCCACATCTTTTTTGTGAGTCATAAAACCTTTATCAATTAAATACCTATCCACATCCAAAAGTTCATCCTGGTAGATAGAAATCGTAGGAATGCCCAGGACTGCAGCTTCACGGGTCATTGTTCCGCCAGCCCCAATAAATAGATCACAGTTACTCATAATATCAGCAAGGCTTATTGACTTTTCAGGGACAACGATGCCAGAAAACTTGACCTGTCGGTAATGCTTTTCTTGCACTTTTCCTCTTGGAAGTAATATTATCTTATACTTATCTTTGATACCAATCAGCAGTTCATCAATAAAATTTCGTTCACCTCTATAATATTGTGCTGCCCATGGCTCGGGTCTGATAAAAATTGTCTTTTTGGTTTTCCCATTTCCACTATTATTAGAATTAGAAATAGTTGGTTTATATGACCAAAGATAGACACCCTCTTTCACCCCAGGATATCTAATTATTTTCTCTTTCTTTGCCCATTGTTTTTTTACCTTTTCAACATCTAGGAATTCAGGGACCATAATCTTGTCGGCAAAAATAAACGATATTCTGTTCCCTTCTGCGTGCTCATTATCGTTTAAATAAATAGATCGAATACCAAGCAAGCGTGAAACCAGTGGAGAATAGAAAGAGCTGTGAGAAATGGATACATCAATACCTTTATTTCTAAGAAACCAGAAGAGTTGCAGAACCCGTAGGATAAAACCGGCTATTTTTTTAATTTTATTCTGTCCATAATGTTTACCAACCACATGGTACGAGAATCCACAGAGTTCTAATAGATCAATGGTGTTGGCAAGGGGACGGCATGTCAAAAGTACCTCATGATCTAGCTGCAATTCTCTGATCATATGCTCAAAGAAATTGACGTGAGGTGAGTTTGTTAAATCAATCCAGATTCGCATATTCCGCTGAAGTCTACTGCCGATAACTCATATCCTGTCTCCGGAGCCTAAAAAAAGCCGCCACCAGAAAAACATGCCCTGCAACAAACCTCGTTCCTTATAATAAAATTTGAGAGTATTTATACCATCTGCGATCTGGTATAGTCGCATAACACTCTGAGAAACTCTAACAGGGTCTTTATCATATTCGATTTCATAACTCAGATCTCGAAGAAGATCAGCAGCAATGCTTTCAATTTTTATTCGTAAGTCTCTATCCATCTTGGACCGGTATTTTCTTATATTATTAGAGTATATGCCGATATAACCTTTAGCGGATCCAATATATTCCGTAGGCTTATCCAATTGCAGCATCTGCTGCTCGAAGCCAACCCCTAAAAATTCACATGTTCTCTTAACTACCGTCTCCGTGTTCGTCAACAAATCTTCATATAACACCTCCAAGTAGTCATCATCGAGACCATTGGCATCACTTCTGCATTTCCTGATGTCGTCAGTCCATCTCTGGGTAGCTCGAATCATATTTTTGGACCATGTCTTATTGATCGAAAGACAATAATCCCTTACATCCCTGATGATGTGAATGAATTTCGTATCCGGATACAAAGTTTTGAGAAGCGTCAGATGTCGCAAGTACGAAGGAGACTTGTCGCCCCAAATTACAGTATCGTCCTTTACTCCTGTATCATGTTTGACCAAGGTCTCAAACACACCCGCAACATCGTAAGTTTGGCACCGATGATGCCAATCGTCGAGCTTAATAATCCGACCTCTGTCCCGCATGTATTTGAAATAAGGCAGCTTAACAACCATATTATAAAATTTTTTGAAGTTCTCTTTTGATGAAAGATCACCGAATCGTCCCCAATTCTTTGCCCAGTAAGGAAGAAATTCTGTCTCCGCGTCAGTCATCTTGATACACGAGTGTTGGTTTAAAATGGCCCTAAACAGTTTTGTCCCAGAACGAGGCATACCCACCACAAACAGTGGACCATTGAAACCATTTTTAATCGCCATGATGTTCTCCCTCAAAGCCCCCATCTTTCAAAATCTCGCTCAGGTCATAGGCAGGCACTTGTCATAAATCCGATCAAAATCCCAGGGTTAGGATTTAGCCTCTCCATAGATGACATTTTCATAAACTGATTTGACCTTTCTGGCAATATTGGCAATATCCATTTGCCCCACTGCCTGTGAATTATCCAATGTTCTTCTATCATCAATCTTACTTAACAAATAAACTACCTTTTCAGCAATTATGCGGGGATTTCTGTTTTTTACAACCAAACCAAAGGATATGAGATCACACCATTCCTGCACATCACCAACATCAACCGAAACGAAAGGGAGCTTTGCCGCAATTGCCTCTTTCAGTACAGTGGGCGATCCTTCAGAAAAAGAGGTTAAAACCATAACGGCACAATTCCAAAAAATAGACGGCACTTTTTCTCTTGGAATATCCCTTAGATAGACCTCTGTAACGTTAATCCCCATTTTTTTTAATTCCATGCAAACATTGTGAAAAAGGGGATAATTTTTAACCTTATCAAGGGGATTTGCTGGAAAAAGTACTTGTAGCTTCTTGTCGCTTTTTTTCTCCCAACCATTATGATGTGATTTCACATTATCATCAGACATAAGAAATTTTTTTACGTCAATTCCGCAAGGAATGACTGTTCCATATCCCAGTGCTTCCTGTAAATTACTGGAGACCACAATTGAACGACAAGCCTTATATCTCAGTATGTTGCAAACGAACTTTGCGGGATTCGTTAATAAATCGCTACCGTGCCATGTTACAATTACGGGGACAGACACCAACAAAACAGAAAACAGAGTAAGCCCATAATGAACATGGATTAAATCATATTTCCTTTTTTTTACGATGAAAGGCAGGGAGAATAGGGCCTTAATATAGTTTATTTTAGATTCAGAACCATTGACTAAATAAACATCAATATCAAGTTCCTCTACATAGTGATTTCGCAAAGATTCTACTTGTTCATATACAAACATTCCCTCTTGAGGTTTTTTATTTGTTGGATAGAGATTCGTAACAATCAGGATTCTCATAACTCTTTTTAACTGTTGCTTGACTAATATTTTCACATAAACAGTGAGACTATTCTTTGACCAAGCAGACGATAACTATAGTTTTCAATAACATATTTTCCCGAGTATATGCCATATATTATAGTATCGTAACGATTCATTTTTCAGCAATGATATTACTGCCTCGCAAAAAGACTCTACACAATGATGAAGTGAATTATTTGGGATTGTTTTTTTTCTTAAAATACTCAGTATATATACAAAAATTTTTATCTTTATTTAATAATAAAAACTTTGCAAGTTTTTTCAGAGAAAATTCACTCTGCATTTTTGGGTGTCCTATCAAAACCATATATTGTCTTTTCTCCTTCTCATAATATTTTACAGCTTTTTGTAAAAGTGAAGACTTATAGCAATCTATTGATACAACAATATTAGAAGGCTTCAATAACATTCTTAAAATATCTTTTTTTGATGCACCAATACCATAACCATCCCCCAAAAATTTATGCTGATTTGCACCAAACTTTCTTGTAAAAGC
>JAGGRV010000514.1 GCA_021159445.1 Deltaproteobacteria bacterium
TTAAAAGATGAACGTCCAACATCGAACATCGAACGTCCAACATCGAATGAAAAACAAATATCCAATACCGAACATTTAACGGCTATTTATGATTCTTCATCTTTTCCCATTCGATGTTCAATGTTGGATGTTCGATGTTCATTTTTTAAAATACCTTAGCGCTTATAGGGTTGTGCCTCTTGCCCTTTATCAAGTTTTACTCCACCGCCACCTGGGATAGCGAACATCCTTCCAGTACTTAGGAATAAAGAGTACAGCTATGGTGTAAAGTTCCAGCCGTCCTGCCACCATACATACGATTAAAACGGCCTTTGAAAGATCAGGGAGTCCGGCGAAATTCTGACAGGGGCCGACGCCTCCCAATCCCGGGCCTATATTGTTTAAGGTAGCAATAACCGCCGTAGAGCCGGTGATTATGTCTATTCCCTGTCCGGTTACTATCATAGTCGCGACAACAAATACTACCATATATAAAGAGAGATATCCCAGTATGGACTGTATTATTTCTGCAGGGACCTTACGATTATCAAGTTTGATCGCCTCCACTGCCTTTGGGTGAATCAGTTTTCTCATCTGAATTCTCGTAAATTTCCAGAACATAAGTATTCGGACCTGCTTAATACCGCCGCTGGTAGAGCCTGCCATTCCTCCCAAAAACATAAGGGCAACCAGGGTAAATTTGCACACAGGTGCCCACTGGTCAAAATCCGCTGTGCCAAAGCCTGTGGTAGTGAGCATGGACCAGACCTGGAAGGCACCGTATCTCAGACTGTCTGACCATGAATCATAGGTGCCGAACAGGATATTTACAAACATGACTAATATAGTAGCAAAAATACCTATACCAAGGTAAAAGCGGAGTTCTTCGCTTTGGCCGAATGCCTTCCAGTTACCTGAAAGCAGGCGGTAGTGGAGGGAAAAGTTTATTCCCGCAAGGATAATAAACACGATTACAATGATATCGATCCACGGATTGTGAAATGCGGCCAAACTCTCGGTCCTGGTAGAAAATCCGCCGGTAGCCAGACTGGAAAAGGCATGGCAGATGGCATCAAAAAAGCTCATGCCGGCCAACATGAGCAACCCGGTCTCAACTGCCGTAAAGATCAAGTAAACGCTCCATAAGATCCGGGCCGTATCCTGGATCCTGGGCGCAAGGCGGTCCTTTGTAGGGCCGGGCATCTCTGCCCGGAAGAGCTTCATGCCCCCAATTCCAAGTATGGGCAGAATCGCCAGGGAGAGGACTATAATCCCCATACCCCCAAGCCACTGGGTAAAGGCCCTCCAGAAGAGCAGGCTTGGCCCCAGTGCCTCAACCCTTTCCAATATTGTGGCACCGGTAGTGGAAAAGCCGGACATGGCTTCGAAATAGGCATTGAGATAGCTCGGGATGGCCCCGGAGAGATAATATGGCAACGCCCCCAGGGCAGCAGCAGCAAGCCAGCTAAAGGCCACAATGGCAAACCCTTCCCTATGACCTATCTCCGGCTCTGAGACACAAGACCAGGCAAGCCCTCCTCCAAGCCCTAATCCGATTGCACTTGAGATAACAAAGAACTGCCAGTTCCCATCGTCGTAATATATGCTGAATGCGATGGGGATCAGAAGGGCAACTGAAAGAAATATAAGGAGCCAACCCAATAGGGCCCCGATAGTACCCAGTCTCATAAGGCAAGGAACCGTTCTGTCATGGGAATCGCCTTCTTCATGCTGAAGATTATCAGTCGGTCTCCTGCCTTCAACACTGTGTCTCCTGAATGAATAATCACCTTTCCCCGCCTGACCACTACCCCCACATTGGTATCCATGGGAAGGTCTATAGATCTCGCAGGAATATCATCAGTAAAGGAAATGTTATTGAGCATGAGCCCCAAACGCATTAGAGAAAAAAGGCCAAGCCCGGCGACAAGACAAGAAAATATGAAATGGCCTTCTGGTGGTAATCGGTATTTTATCATTGGAAATCCTCTTGTGAATGTGCTGCCATACTTGTAAAAGCAATTATTGCTTAGGAACGGGAGATAAATAAGTTGAACAAAAATTAATAGGATTTTTTGTTGTATTCAAGGCGCGAGGAGCGAGCATAACGGGTTATGTGATCGACGAGCAACGAAGAAGACGGCAAAAAAAACATTAATTTGTTCAAGTTATTTATTGTACGTTCCTTACGATCATTATGGAATTGTTAAGAACAGATTAAGAAAATTTAATGGAAGGCTTGTAGAGCCAAGCTCTTCCTGAGAAAGGTCCGGTTTGTTTTCGCACGATGTTCTTGGCTGGGAGTTCATTCAAGCATGTTTGTGGCTGGGGGAATCGATGCTTCCATGGCTTCCAAGGTCTTGACCAAAAGGCAAAACAACCCGAAAACTGGACCCTATCCCAGACTGACTATCCACACTGACTACGCCACCGTGGGCTTCTACAATGCCTCGAACCATAGCGAGCCCAAGTCCTACTCCAGTTCCTGACCTTGCCTTATCTCCACGATAGTGGCGCTCAAAAATATGGGGAAAATCCTCATCATTTATACCGATTCCTGTATCTGAGACTGTGATGACAACACCGTCCTCTTTAGAGGTTCTATTAAGGTTGATCTTTACCATGCCGCCAGAGGATGTGTACTTGATAGCGTTGTCCAAAAGGTTGGCTAATGCCTGTGATAGACGTTTTTGATCTCCTGTCACTTTTATGCCGGGAGTTATAGCTGTCTCGAGACGAAGGCCTTTGTCCAGGGCAACCGGCTCAAATATTTGGATCAGGTCTTGAGCCAAGTCGTCTATTGCTACCTCCTCTTGCTGTAGAACCATAGCCCCGGTTTCTGCTTCAGAAACATCAAGCAGTGTATTACTCATGACAAGAAGACGATCAAGCTATTCAAGAATCTGACTCATTGTTAGCTGGTAGATTTGGGCGGAACGGGGTTCGCGCAAAGTTATCTCAACTAGACCTCTGATGCCGGTGAGAGGCGTTCTCAGATCATGAGCTAGTGTTTCTGTTACTTCTCGAAGTCCGTTTACCAGGGTGTCAATGCGGGCAAGCATACCGTTAAAAGCTTCGGCAAGTTGATCCAGTTCGTCCCTGCGACCGGAAATCGGCATTTTTACTCCCAAAGAGCGACCGGAAATTTTAGTTGCTGTTTGTGCCATCTCCCGCACAGGAGACAAGGCCCTACGGGACAAAAACAATCCGGCACATACCGAAAAAACGAGGGACAAAAAAGCGACACGCCACGTTACTCTTTTAAACTCCTGCATCCAGATTTCATCCTTTTCAAGGAATAATCCAATCTGGATAGTCATACCATCAGCCAGAGGAGAATAAAGAATATGCACCGATCTATTTGTCTCTAATTTCACTGTGTCGCTTATCTGTCGACCTTTTTGTGCGTCTTCCATAAGCCTCCCGTTTATTGGTGCGACGGTAATGGTAGCCGGGATTAGTTCTGCGATTAATTTGCCTTTACCGTCAATGATACGGGCAAAAAGGGCGTTGTTTTCTTCCAATATTTCTTCATTAAGCTCACGGACAAAGTCCTGAAAACCCCCGTCTTCGTGATGCCGAACAGCCTGGTTTACTTTCTCCTTCAGGTCTTCATCGGTCCAGCGGTAGACCGCACGTTCCATAAGCAAATAAAAGAGGCCGAGTGATGCCAAAAAACAAACGGCAAAAATGCTACTATACCAAAAAGTAAGGAACGGGAGATAAATAAGTTGAACAAAAATTAACAGGATTTTTTGTTGTATTCAAGGCGCGAGGAGCGAGCATAACGGGTTATGTGATCGACGAGCAA
>JAGGRV010000645.1 GCA_021159445.1 Deltaproteobacteria bacterium
CTCTGGACTCTCAGTCCATAGGCGATGTTTGAGGCCACGTCAAGATGGGGAAACAAGACCAGATCCTGAAAGAGATAACCTACCTTTCTCTCCCGTGTGGGGAGTTCATCTATAGGGCGGCCGTCAAAGAGGACCGAGCCCTTATATCCGGTCAGGCCGGCGATAATATTAAGAAGGGTGGTTTTCCCTGCCCCGTTGGGGCCGAGAAGTACCAGCAACTCACCAGAGAAGACCTTAAGATTTACCCCCCGGCAGGCATAATTCTCTATATTCCGCAGTTCAATGGCGGTCATGACAGGTCCACCGGTGGGTCAGCCTGGCCTCCAGATAGGTAAAGAATCGCTCAAAGGAAAAGCACATCAGGGACAAGACCATCAGGCAGACTATAATTATGTCTATGCGCATAAGACTTTCGGCCTTCATGAGCAGTGCCCCGATTCCGGTAGGGATAGCCACCATTTCGGCGGCTATTATCACCCTCCAGGCCATCCCGGCCTCCAGCCTCAGCCCGGTGAATATGGTCGGCAGGGCCAAGGGGAGGACAATAGTCGCAAGAATTCTGCCATCAGAGGCCCCCAAGGTCCTGGCGGCCTGAATGAATTTCCTATCGATACCCCTGATGCCGCAAGCCGTATTATAGCATACAGGAAAGAAGGAACAGATAAAGATTATGGCTATCGGCAGGAGTTCATTTATTCCGATCCAAAGCATCAGAAGGGGCAGCCAGCCCAGGGCCGGGATGGGATAGAGAAGGCTGATCAAGGGGCTGAAGGCCTTATCCATGATATTGTTCCATCCCATCAGGATACCAATGGCCAGCCCGGCCATAGAGCCGGTGCAAAAGCCGATCAGGACCCGGGTCAGACTGCTGAGAAAATTATCTATCAGCACTCTATTTATTGTCAGATGGTAGAATTCCTGAATCACCACGGTAAAAGGGGGAAAGAAAAAATGACCGGGAATTAGATCCGCCCGGGTAACAATCTCCCATATCGACAAAAATACAATTATCGGTAAAATACCCCATCCAAATTTGAGCCCCTTCACTTAAGATACCTCAAATCCAAAATTTCTTGGGCCTTAAACCATTTTATGTAGCCTAATTTTGCCATGTAATCGATGCTTTTCTGAACCTGTCCCGGATCAATATCGGTGGTACATTCCATTCTGGTAGTCAACGACCTTAGTATAGCCTGCGGCGTAATCTCCAGTCCGGCGGCGATTTTTCCTATCTTAAGGGGCAAAACCTTTTCCCCCGCAACCGTTAATGCTCCGGCGGCAATTGTCGCCGCGTCTTCGGGATGTTCATGAATATATTGGATTCCTCGCTCTGTTATCTTTACCAGCTTTTTGACTATCTCCGGATGGTCTGTTATAAGGTCTTTTTTCACTACCAGGACGCTTCCCTGCATATCAGGCCAGAGATCCTTAGCAGTCAGGAGCACCTTGAACCCTAATTCTTCACCCATTGTAGGAAATTGCTCACAACAAAAACCGGCGTCTATTTGTCCCATCTTGAGAGCAAAAAGCACTTTGGGAGGAGGCATCCTTCTTATTTTTTTCAATATTTTATTTTCATCAAGATGATATTTATCTATCATTTTATGGAGTAGCACATCCGGAGGGCTTCCTTCCCTGGGACATCCTATGTGAATATCTGGTTTTTCTAAATCCTTGATGGTTTTTATCTTTTCGGGGTCAACAAGCAATCCGTAACCATACTTATGGGTCCCGGTAACCACTTTTATGGGCACCTTACCATTAGCATAAGCAATTATTGCTGGTATTAAACAGATGTAAGCAACTTTAATGTCACCTCTGGTTAAGGCTGCAGCAAGAGCCATACCTGTAATATAGTTATCAAAAGCAGTAATGTTTAAACCTTCTGCTTTAAACCAGCCTCTATTTCTTGCTATGTGAGCACAGGCAGCATGATCCACAAATTCCACCGCCATGCCTATTGCTTGTTTTCTAAACACAAGGCGTTCTTTAGGCTCTTCTTGGGCAAATGCAATAGAAGAAATAAGACAAACCAATATCGATAAAAGCACAGCAATTCCCGACGTAAAGCATTTTTGAGCGAATATCCTCATCAGCGTCCAAATTGCCGGTTAGCTTATGTAAAATAATACTCCAAAAAGCAAAAATAAACCAAAATTCCGTCTGAAAATGCGTTTTGTGACTAGCTGAGATTGAAGTCGCCGATTCAAGTACATAGCTATCCATCAGACCTCACATCGATTTTTTTGCTACATTGATTTACCGGCCTATTGGGGCTAACTGGAAGTAATGCTTTGTGGCCGTAAACTACGGCAGGTGCATTACGAAGTATCATGCGTATCAATTAATTGTTCCAGAGGCTGAGTATGGATGCCATAGAGTAAGGCCATATAAATCGCCTCCATCGATTTAACCAGGAAACATTTAAAATAAGACCTTATGCTTTCCCACAACGATTTTTTGCTTTTGAGTTTTTTCCATACAGATCGGAATAGAGTGCAGCACAGTTGCTGGATTTGATCGACAAGAAAGGCCAGCATCATAAGCATTGCAAAAACTACGGCTAAATATTTCTCTCCGAGTCCATAATTATGTCCAAAATTGTAGCCTTGGTTTTTAAGCGTGTTGAAAGTCTCATTCTCTATTTTCCATCGCGCCCGACCACCGCGCATAAGTATGTAAGCATTTTCTTTGGTCAGGGTAAAATCAGTTATCCATGTGTTATGATAAATTATTTTGTCCTTTCTTTTTGAATATTCCCAGTATTCTATAAAATTAACGTAACCGTTCACACTCCCTGGCAGCCGATAGGCTTTTGCAGGGTTTCAACCGCGGGCAGATTGCACCAAAATGCGTATTCCCAACGGATTATGCTTTGAAACCTGAAAAAGGCTGTTGGCTGTCAGGGGGGAAAGTGAATAATTACCTTCCATGATCTTGGGTAAGGAACGTACAATAAATAACTTGAACAAATTAATGTCTTTTTTGCCGTCTTCTTCGTTGCTCGTCGATCACATAACCCGTTATGCTCGCTCCTCGCGCCTTGAATACAACAAAAAATCCTGTTAATTTTTGTTCAACTTATTTATCTCCCGTTCCTTATCTGTAAAATTACGTCAACTACAGATGAAAATGGAGCCAAATTTCCAGTTTCCAATTTCTAACTAGTGTCTGAACGAAAACTAACCAAAACTGTCATTTCGAGCAAAGCGAGAAATCTTATCGTACTGAAAATACAGGCATTAAAGATTTCTCCCTACGGTCGAAATGACAAAAAGAGGGGTTTTCGTTCAGACACTAGTTCCATCCTTCTCGGGACGGACGGGAGTTAGCTTAATAGTTTAACATCATTCTTTTTTACAAATTTTTTACCTCGTTTGATGGCTTGCGAGACTGAAGGCCGGGATATACCGAAATACCGGGCCAATTCCATCCAAAACTTTCTGTATCAGATCCCCAAGGGGTCTATTACTTGTGCGGATAAGCAGCAGCCAGTCAAAGAAAGATTCTTTTCAAGTCGACCAAGAAAGTCATTCCGGTCGCAGTCGTCAAGAAAAATATCTTGGCGATTCAAACCCCTGGTTATGACATGATTAATCCGTCCCCTAAATCCCACAAGTATTCAGGGATCAGGGGATAGAGGAAAGCAATATCCCGCCTTTCTTAACCGTTCATGGGTTCAGAGCCTGCCCTGGTGCGACATAACGTACGCTTTAGCACATTTCTCCTGAACACTACGCCCGAGGATTCTATGAAAAAGATTGCTAA
>JAGGRV010000218.1 GCA_021159445.1 Deltaproteobacteria bacterium
ATTTCCACGGCAGACAGCCTGCCTTGTATTTCAGCAATATCTCTTGAGGGATAGAGGATCCATTTTTTGAGAAGACGCCCTCCCATTGGAGTTACAGTAAGGTCCAGAACGTCCAGCAGAGTACCTTGGCGGCCACGGTCCAAAGAATTTGACAGCAGCTCCAGGTTTCGTTTTGTGGCCTCATCTATGATGAGGTGATCGCTCAGACGATAAGGTTTTAGATGGTTTATATGAGATACTTCGCCCTTTTGGGTCTCAGAAGTGTACGCAAGAAGCGCCCCTGCCGCCCCGATGCCGGAACTAAGCCCTACCAGCCCGAAACCATCCAGGGAAAGGGTCCTGAAATGCTCCTTAAGGTCTGCCATAGCCCTGTCATACTGCCACCATGCGTCCGGCCTGAAGCTCAGAAAGGTCCCCTGGATGGCCTGCTTCACCCGGACAACAAGTTGTCCTTCCTGCAGGCTCTCGGGCAAGAGGACTTCCGCAGGTTCCAAACGGAAGAGTTCTGTAAGGGCCTCTTCCTCCCTGGAAAGTTCAGTCACCCTGAATTCTCCTGTTGAGATATCAAGACAGGAAAGTCCCCACGGGTCTTTGGTGCTTCCGGGATTTATAGAAATCAGGAAGTTGTTGGTTTTGGGTCCTATACTCCCTTCTGTGGTGATAAGCCCGGGAGTCATCACCCGGATCACTTCTCTTTTGACTAACCCTTTGGCCTTTTTGGGGTCTTCTACCTGCTCACATATTGCCACCCGGTGCCCGGACTGCACGAGCCTGGTCAGATAGTTCTCAGCCGCGTGTACCGGGACACCACACATCGGGATTTTTTCCTCTTTGTGCTTGTTTCTGGATGTAAGTGTGATTTCCAGAATCCGGGAGGCTATCCTGGCATCATCCAGGAACATTTCGTAAAAATCTCCCATGCGAAAAAATAAAATTGCGTCAGGATACTGGGATTTAATACCCTTGTATTGTTGCAACATAGGGGTAATATTTTTCGTTTTATCTTTTATGTTCCGGTTCTGTGCCATTACGTGAGCATAGCCCTTTGTTACTTTCTATGTTATTTCTTTATTCAAGATTAGGAAAGGGGGTTTTTTATAGGTGGAGACATCTCCTGTGAAGTTATCTGACCACAGACCTAAGCTCAATGGCATTTTGGACTCCTTCAAACCGGATTTTGAAAAAATTGAGCAGGTGTTGAACAGGCATTTTGCTTCTCATATACCCTTTGTAAACAAAGTAAGCCAGTACATCCTTTTCGCAGGAGGAAAACGTCTAAGGCCACTACTTACCGTACGCGCGGCAAGATTATGCGGAAGAGACGATGATGCCGTGTTCGACCTTTCAGCAGTCCCGGAGTACCTCCATGCTGCCAGTCTTCTCCACGATGACGTAGTAGATGGAGGTGTGATGCGTCGCGGCAAGTCCCCTGCCTATAAAATCTGGGGGAATAAGGCCACTATCCTGGTTGGGGATTTCCTTTATGGCAGGGCCATTGAGCTTGCCAGCCGGTTCGGGGATACCCGCATAGCAGAAGCCATTGCAGAGACAGTCGCCCTGATGTCTGAAGGTGAGATTATACAGCTTTTACAGGCAAAGACCCCGAGTTTTGATGAGGAGACCTATCTGGAAATCATTAACAGAAAGACTGCGTCGCTGATTTCAGCATCATGTAAAATCGGGGCCCTCCTTGCCGGTGCTGGAAAGTCCGAGGTGCAGGCCCTCAGCGACTATGGCCTCTATCTGGGCCAAGCATTTCAAATGATTGACGACATCCTTGATTATACCGCAGATGCCAGTGAGTTGGGAAAGGCCATTGGGACAGACCTTGCGGAGGGAAAAATTACACTGCCCCTTGTTGTGGCCATTGAGAAGGCATCTTCCAGAGAAAAAGAGAGGTTATTACAGGTGCTCAGGGGTGGCAATCCCTCCGAGAAGGAACTTGTGTGGGTGAAGGATTTGCTGGTCAATACCGGGGGGCTGGATTATACACGAAGTCGGGCAAAAACCTTGGTTGGCTTGGCCTGTGAAGTTTTAGAGACATTTGCTCCATTAGAGACAAAGGACTTGCTCCATGGCCTTGCATGGTTTGTTTTAGAACGTCATAAGTGAGGTTAAGACAGTGCTGAAATCAACGGGGATTTTTTCCAAGAGTACTTTAAAGAGTTTTATTCTCGCAGGAGGGGCAGGTGCTCTGACTGCAGGCGCATATGAGATCTTTTGCCCCAGGGCCACCTTATGGGGCAGGGTGTTAACCCATGGTTCCAGAAATGTACCCGCAATAAGTCTTGTGTTCGACCGGAGTCCAAACCCGTTAACAGAGCCCATTTGTAAACGACTGCATGAGCTTGAGATACCAGCCACATTTTTCATAGAAGGGAAGAGAGCCAGGAGTAATCCCAGGGCCATGCGCTCCTTGCAGTCCTTTGAGATAGGGATTCATGGAGAGACTTACAGATCGCTTATTTTTCAAAATAAAATAGAATTAAGGCACATGCTCAAGCCCTGCCTGACACTTGCAGGCGACATTCAGGGAAGGGACGCCTGCTTTCTTATGCCGCCTCATGGATGGAAGGACCTTCGATTGGTAAGAATGGCAAGAGATCTGGGTCTTTTCGTGGTCAATCCATCCCTTAAGCTCAGGTGGCGCGAGGGAGTCCTTTTAAATACTTCAGTTGAGCATATTCTGACACATGTGGGTCCTGGTGACATAATTCTTGTGAAAAATGATCCTTTAAGATCGCCTCCTGAGCCCCTTTTTATTGAACTGCTCACATTGCTGGTTATTGGGCTTAAAGACAAGGGCCTCAGGATCTGGGGGCTAAGCCCTTTACTGCGTTGTCATTAATTGCGTTACTTAAATTTTGCTTAAGAAGACTGAAAGCATAGTCTTTTCAAGTTCAAAATCTTGCTGGCTCCTGCGATTGTTGTACCATAGAGATAAAATGGCTTTTGATATTTATCCGAAAGAGAAATCAATTGAGACAGGGAATCATTTACTATTGTTGAACCTGTCGCCAGGACGACGTCGCAGGTCTCAAAGAGTTCTTCTGTCATTTTTCTGCCATCCCAGATAGACACCCCATATTTTATTTTATTAATATTATCTCTATCAAGGTCTGTTACGTTCAGATTTTCCGCAGATAACCTGCTGGAGAAATTATCTATTATTGCAGGCTGGAATCCAACAATTCCGATCCTGACATCAGAGCTGTATTTATCGATGACTGCTCTGACCATTTCCTTGGCGCATAATTCAGGCTCTTTGTCCTTGCAATGAATAGTGCCGTTAGCTATATCCACATATCGCATCAGTGCATTCAGCGTAGCGACGAAGAGCGCTCTTTCGCCGTTATCCGTCAATCTTAATTTGAGTATTTCCTTAAGTTTGCCCCTGAAAGTTTTGGGGACGTCAGTAAATGCTTGTCCCAAGGCATTTTTGAAATCCGCCTGGATTAAAGACTCCTTGCCTTGAAGTAGCGGGAAATCTTTCCTTTCTGTCTTGCCTATGGCTTCCTCAGGTGTCAGGATTTTCGCCGTGATATTCACCTCACTTTCCATAAAACCATTTTCTACAGCTATATCCTTCAGCGCTTCTTTCAGTTCTGCGTACATTTTCCTTTTGCCTTTCATTTAAATTGAGCGATTAGCCTTTAGCAGTTAGCTATTAGTTATTAGTTTAATGATTACAGGATGTTTTACTATTACAAACTTTCATCCGTTGGGTATTATTTCTAATTAACGTAATACCCT
>JAGGRV010000056.1 GCA_021159445.1 Deltaproteobacteria bacterium
CGATAATGCCGGATACGGATACACAGACAGCCGTCATGAAGGACGCTGTCACAAGGAGGATCATCCTCACCCTGTTGGCCGAAATGCCTAAGGAATTGGCGGATCGATCTCCCAGGGACATGATATTCAGGTCCCGCGCGAAAAACAGACAGATCAAAAAACCGGCCAAGACACAGACGCAACTCAAGGAGACTTCGGCCCAGGTCTTGGAGGCAAAACTACCCATTAACCAGAAGATGATGATGGAGACCTGTTCATCGGCCATGTACTTAAGAAAACTAATTCCTGCTGACAAAATGGCCGCTACGATAATCCCGGACAGTATCAGGTTATTGGAAGACATCTCCCTGTTGAAAGAAGAGAGAGACATCACTGCCACAAGGGTCCCGATGGCCCCGCAAAATGCAAAAACCGGGACGGAATAAATGCCCAGGGAATGGATGTCCAGAAACAGGGCTATGGAGGCACCGAAGGCTGCTCCTGCCGATATCCCCAAGGTGTATGGATCAGCCAGGGGATTGAGTAAAATGCCCTGAAATATAACTCCGGAGATGGATAGCCCGGCACCCACAATAGCCGAGGTCAATATACGGGGTAATCTGACCTCCCATACGACATAAGGGAAAACGTGGTTTAGTCCATTCAGAAACTCATGATCATCCGTTATCCTTGCAAGGATGATCTTTATCACCTCGGGGGGAGAGATTTCCAGGTATCCCATCCCTGTGGACAAGACAATGATCAAGAGCAACAAAGAGCTCAGCAGAAACAGGTGGGGGCTTCGCATCTAAGACAAAACCCCCGCATCTCTTTTCATAGACATTCTGAGCCCTCTGTAAAACTATCTGTAACCGTTCACTGGATTACAACGCCCGTTTTACCGCAATCCACCGAACTGTAAGCGTTTACAGGGTGCTGCAGATGCGAGGCGGAGGGTACGCAGACGTACTTCCTGTACTTCAAGTGCCCGACAACAAAGCAGATGTGGTGCCCTGTAAACGCTTACAACTATCTTTACAATTCTATGTGATTATCCCGCGCAACATCTTTGATGTGCTGGACATAGATCTTGGCCCACTGGTTGCTTTCGCCAAGCCCATGAATATCGCATATGACATGAATCCCGGCCTTTATAAAGGCACTCTTCCAGGAATCATCCTCATCCCCTGCCATATCGTTCCTGGCATGGTCGCCTGCAACGATCATCAATGGTTTCAGGATGACCTTTTTGACACCGGCATGCCTTACAAAGAGAAGCACATCATCAAGCGAAGGGAACCCTTCTACAGTACCTATATAAATTGGGGCGCCAGGATATTCATTGCGCATCACCTGCTGAAATTCAGCATATACGCCGGTGCTGTAAAATTCATTCCCATGACCCATGTATACAAGAGCTGCTCCATCTTTCCCGGCAAGGTCCACATCGGCATGAAGCGTCTTTGCCGCAGCCTCCATATCCTTGTGGTAGTCGTATTCGGGACCGTTTTCCCCGAGGACCGGCCTCCCGATAACCAGCTTTTTAAAGGGCATGAATTTGGCCTTAATGGTCTTGATATGATTTAAGCCCCTCACGTATTCACAAAGATCGCTGTACTCCTCGCCATTATATATATGTGTGGGCTGAACGATTATGGACCTGTAGCCTTCATCCTGAAGATCAGCTATCGTCGCCAGAGGGCCTTTTACATACAGGATCTCCCGGGGGATCTCTTTGTGCCCTGCAAGAAACTCCTGGTCGTTTTGCCGTCCATGCCATATCTTGCGGATAATGTTTGACGTAAAGGCTACTCGCACTTTGACACCGGGAAAGGCATTTCGGACCTGCTCTTGTATATTTGTAATGGCCACCAGTGCCGACGGATAGCTTGTCCCAAAACATGCAAGAACAATCGCTTTTTTGTCCTCCTGCTGCCCCATTGCAGAGGAAGAAGCCGCCAGCATTAAGGACAAAATTACTGTTACAAAGGAAACACTCAATCTCTTCATCATTGTACCTCCCGACTCTGTCTGTCTTCAAAAAAAATCCCCGGACCTGAATTCACAGGTCCGGGGATTCCGTTTTTAACCCCGGTCAGTGTTGCCCGTATCCCAAACCACGAGGATCAGAACAATATCATGTTATCATGGGCAGGTCTTCTGGCTTACGGATCATCCTACTGACCGCGCCTTCCCATCCGGCAATCAACCTGACTTTTATCTCGATTATACCGCGCCAGCCAAAATATTTGAGCATGAGGTGGCTGTTGCAAAAAGACAGGCGATGAAATCTGAATGCCCGATAGTGGCACACTGCGGCGTTCGTCCCCGATCACAGCGGCGGGTCCGCGACGGATTTTCACCGTCTTCCCTTTATGTCCTTTCGGACTATCCACAATTGGACATCAGAATCTATCAAATCCCTATCTCATGTCAAGCAAAAAAAACAGGAGTAAAGAATACAGACCTCGTAAACGTATAGTCAATTAGGAACGGGAGATAAATAAGTTGAACAAAAATTAACAGGATTTTTTGTTGTATTCAAGGCGCGAGGAGCGAGCATAACGGGTTATGTGATCGACGAGCAACGAAGAAGACGGCAAAAAAGACGTTAATTTGTTCAAGTTATTTATTGTACGTTCCTTAGGTGCTAAAGAGCTGGTGCAAGAACGAGTCTACGCAATCCTCAAATCCGCAGCAAGCACCAGTGAGTCCCGGCCGTGAAAACCCTGAAGCGCCTGTTTCAATTCATATCGATTTATGAAGCCAACCCTTTTTGGATTTCATTTTGCATGGATTCTACGACCGCAATGGGATCCTTAGCTTTCCTGATAGGACGACCGACAACCACATAATCAGCACCATTTATTATGGCATCTTGAGCTGTTACGATTCGTTTTTGATCATCTTCGGGGATTTCAATATTTTTGCCTGGCCTGATACCGGGAGTAATTATGAGAAAGCTGTCACCCAAAGCGTCTCTTAGGCGAGGCGCCTCGAGACCGGAAGAAATAACACCGTCACACCCCAGATTCAAAGCACGCTTGGCTCGGCTAAAAACCAAATCTTCAATTGTACCGGAAAAGCCCATTTCCTCCATGTCTTCTTCGCCATAGCTGGTCAATACAGTAACAGATAGAATTTTAACCTCTTTTTTTTCTTCAACTGCTGCCCGAAGAATTGGATCATTGCCATGTACAGTGGCAAACGTAATATTTCTATTTCTCAACTGTCTAATAGCCAATTTGACTGTTTCCGGAACATCAAAAAATTTGAGGTCAACCATGACCTTATGTCCACGCTTTGTAATCATTTCGATAACAGGAAACCACTCCGCAAGGAACAATTGCAGGCCGACTTTATAGAAATTTATGTGCTTTCCTAAGAGATCAATCCATTTTTTTGCCTCTTCTTTGGAGTCTACATCTAAGGCAAAGATAATACGTTCATTTAATGGAATACTTTTGTGCTCCATAGTGTCAACATCCCTATAGTTAGTGTCTGAACGGAAAGGCCGTTCAGACACAATTTTGAATTTTGAATTTTGAATTAAAAAAGGAAATAATCTTAATATGTTAATTGTCCCTGACCTAAATTAGAAAACAAAATTTGGGGTTTCCGTGCAGGAAGCACGACGTAACCACGATCCGCCATACGTATAGTCCTTGTCTCCATAATGCCCACCTTAAAATCAGTATTTCAATAATAAGGAACGGGAGATAAATAAGTTGAACAAAAATTAATAGGATTTTTTGTTGTATTC
>JAGGRV010000231.1 GCA_021159445.1 Deltaproteobacteria bacterium
CATACGTAGGCAGCGAAGCCTGTTTGGAGTGTCACGAAGATTACGCCAACGATAAGGATAATAATGTCCATATGCGCATAGCGTCTTTTGAGGTCTCCGGCTACCGGATCGGCTGTGAAGGCTGTCACGGACCAGGGTCTGCACACGTGGACGAAGACGGTGATGTGGAAAAAATTCTGCGCTTTGGCAAAGAAGGCCTTGAAGGCGAAGAGGTCGGAGCAGTATGTACCACATGCCATCAGGATGGCGCCCTAATGGACTGGGCCGGTTCAGCTCATCAAGAGGACGACGTCTCCTGCCTCGAATGTCACAACATCCACTTCAATAAGGAGAAAACCCTTCTTAAGAACACCAACGAGTTTGAACTCTGCGGGCAGTGTCACCAGGATATTAAGGCCAAAGGCTATTTGATGTCCCGCCATCCTGTCAGGGAAGGCAAAATGGGCTGTACTGACTGCCACCAACCCCATGGAACGGATAACCTGGTATCCGGCATGCTCAAGACCGATGAGCGTCTGAACGATCTCTGTCTGAAATGCCACACCCGTTATCAGGGACCCTTTGTGTTCGAGCATGAGCCTGTGGTCGAAGACTGCACTTTCTGCCACGATGCTCACGGGACGGTAGCCAACAACCTGCTCCTTCAGAACGAGCCTTTCCTGTGTCTGCAATGTCATGAGGCTCATTTCCATTCAACACGTTATAGCGGGCAGCCGCGCGGCACTTATCCGCCAGGCGTAATCGATCCTAATACTGGGCAGACAGTTACGGGCGATCAACTGGCTGGTGAACATAGCTGGCAGGGTGCTTTTCTGACAAAGTGCAGCAGCTGCCACCAGAACGTGCATGGATCTGACCTGCCTTCTCAAACTGTACCTGGACAAGGCGCGACATTCACTCGATAGGGAGGTGAGGATATGAAAATAACTACAACTATTGTAATGAGCGTATTCATAGTCCTTGGCCTTGCCTGTTCGGCATTTGCAGAGGACGCAAAACCTTATGATATTGAAATCAGCGTCGGCGGTTCAATGAACGACTTAGACGAAACGGATGGAAGCCGTGTCGCTGAGTACGACAGCGCAGTAGGTAAAAATGCCAACTGGATCCTGGGCGGTAAGGTCTCCTATACCCTGGACAAAGTGGCATTTGACGCTTATGGGGATTATTTGGACGGTGATGATCAGGCCTATGGCGCCAATCTGGATCTGGACCGTATCCTGATGCTTGAAACCGACTATCTCCGCTTTTTTCACAGGCTGGATCATGACAACCTTGATCACCTTTTGGCCAGTCTGGCCAGAAGTGGCCAAGGAGCTACACTCTATCACACGGATTTCAATGCCAGCGACAACTACGGTATAACCCGAAGTGAATGGAAGAATCAGGCCAAACTGAATATTCCCATGGTTCCAGGATTGAGCTTCACTTTTAATCACAGATTCGAAGAACGTAAGGGCATGGATCAGGCCCGGACCATGAGCAAGTGCTCAGCCTGTCACGTAGTGGGCAAGAGCAAGAATATAAGTGAAACTACCAACGATTGGAACCCTGCGGTAAACTACAAGATCGGGCCCATAAGCATGAACTACAATTTCATGTACCGGTCCTTCAACAGCGGAAGCGATGTCCCGGAGAACCTTTATATGGAAGCCCAAAATCCAGGATTGCCTCCAGGCGCAAACCTAGATTTTGGTGCCCGTCTTCAGTATGACTACGACGACGGATCTCTTCCGTTTTCACGTACCCCTGACTCGGAAAAATGGTCTCACAAGGTCAAGATGAAGGCCGATTTACCTGCTGATAATAAGGTAAATCTTAGTTATGTATATTCGAAAGCCACAAACAATGACTCTGATGACGGCGGTTCCGCTCTATACGGCGATGCCGGAAAGGAACTAAGTGTAGATTATTGGGCACTTAATGGTGGATGGCACTGGAAGGTCAATAAAAAAATGGCCTTTACTCTAAAAGGTAAATACCAGGACATGGACGCAAGCGAAGTTGGTGTTGATGTCCGCGATACTGAGGATGTTATTTCCGGAACATATCAGACCTATGCAGATTTTCTTGGAGAGGACTTTGATTTTACGAGATATTCGGCCTATGACGAGGATGAATACAGCCTTGACGCCAAATTTGCATGGAAGATCCTCAGAGATCTGAAATTAAAATTCGGATACGGACTGGAATACCTGGACAGAGAAAATGCCGAGTACCACCATGTCACCGATGACACCACTACCCAGAAGTTCTCTATAGGCAGTAAATGGCGGCCTGTGATGGGTCTTAGGGTGACTGCCGACTATGCATTCACTTATGTGGATGATCCCTATGTCTTTCATGATGCAATGTGCCCATCCTGGGAAGAGGCGCAGGCATTGGGATTTGCTCCAGGAACCTATTCTGTAGACAGTTGGTACTCCAAATACGTCTATGGCGTTAGGACCAAAGATAGATCCAACCAGCCTGAAACCGTCCATGATATTAAGCTGAAGACGTATTGGATGGTAACGAGCAAGATCAATACAAACGTCCACATGCACTATAAAATCTCGGAAAATGGCGATGTCGGCGGGAGCGATTGGGAACAAGACATGTTCAACGGCGGCTTAAACGTCATGTACATTCCGATCACCAAACTCGCAATAAATTTTGGGTATAACTATTTCTATGACAAATATGAAGCCATGTTTTGCTCGGCTTTCTACCATGGGTGAGCTGGTGCCGTCGGATCCCCCCAGTTGGGGGGCCAGAATGATAATTACGAGTATGAGACCGAGGCCCATACCTTTTACGTTGGCGCTCACGCCAACCCGATTCCAAAGCTCGATCTTTCAGGCGTATTTTCCTTCACCAAAGGCACAGCCAATATACATGATTTAGACTTTTCCGGTGATCCTTTTACCCTCACAGTAAACGGACGTACAGACGACTATAGCTTCACATATATCAACGGTTCTGAGGAATATTCAGATCTGGAATATATCATGTGGGAGCTTGAGCTTATGGGGAACTATAGTATTACCGATCAGCTCGGACTTACGGTCAACTGGTTGTATTCTGAGTACCAGGACCAAGAAGAATACGTGTACGGCGAACTTGACGGTAAAGCATGGACCTTATCAACTTTTGTGACTTACCGCTTCTAATCCACTAGTCACATACAACTAATCACATACAACTAAAAAACGGGGGCCTAAAGGCCCCCGTTTTGCGGTTTCTCAAAACGCTGCAGCCCCACAACGCCTGTGGTCGGCCCTGTGCTCTGGCGGCGCACTAATGATTTACCGCAAAGAAGACCCTGGACTACTTGAGCGTGAAATGTTTGAACCCTGGCTGGACGCAAAAAGGCATTTTCCGTAAGAAAAACCGGACTCTAGCGTTGAGGTCTTGATGGCTTTTTCCCTAAACGGACCTTAAGACGTCTTAAACGATCTCCACGGTAAATCGAGACCAGAACTTCCTCTTCAGGTTCTTTGGTCAGCAGTATTCTAATTGCCGCGCTATCTGATTTTACCTCTTCGCCATCAATTGCAACAATAATGTCTCCTCCTACAGGGTAGAGACGATTCCCAAGACGGAGGTTCTTCTTACTCCCTTTTATCCCTGCTTCGGCAGCCGGACCCCCAGGGGGTACATTTATTACAATAGCCCCTTTTTTAACCGGGAGATTAAGAAGCCTGGCCAGGGCCGGGGTGACATTCTGCAGATTCGCCCCCAGCCAG
>JAGGRV010000433.1 GCA_021159445.1 Deltaproteobacteria bacterium
CCGCGGTTGAAACCCTGCAAAAGCCTATCGGCTGCCAGGGAGTGTGAACGGTTACAACGGGGGCGTTGTAATCCCGTGAACGGTTACAATATCTTTTACCATGAAAATACTTTTTGAATTAGCCACAGACTTACGCAGACAAATACAGACATTTTGCCCCGCCGACATGGCAGGGCAAAAACAATACGCGCTCAAGGGACGCCGACAATTTATCCGCTGGGTGGGTCCACTAGCGGATAAGGTCTTTTGTCTGGGTGTGTCTGTGTGTGTCGAGCGAGCGTAGCGAGTGGGTGGCTAAATGTGTAATTGTCATTGCGAGTGAAATGGAAAAGGTAAAGGGAAAACGAATCAAAATCTGTTTAGGGCTGGGTATTATATTGCTCAGTTTTTGCATTTGGTTTTTCCCCAGCAATGTCGTAGAGCTGATTGCGCGACACCGCCATGTCCTGCTTGGCAGATACTCCGTGGAAAGATTTTCTCTTTTCTTTTTTCTCACCCCGCTCCTCTGGCTGGCTGCTTATTCCATTTGGGCCTCAATCAAGCTCAGCGGGAAACAGGTGGCCTTTCGTGTTATAGCTCTGGTGTTTTCTGTTATCCTTGCCACGCTGGCGATCCATATCCTGGGACAGCTTACTCGCAAACCGCGTTATATCGAAAAGGAAGTAAAGTTCCGAAGGGACTGGCCTGGGGGGGACCAGGTTCATGATGTCATACGTCATCGTCCCCCTAACAGTTTCTATAGAGTCCGTTTCACCGATGCCCCAAAAGCGGCCCGCTCCTATCCGAATCCCCCGCAAGGTTACCCTACGGTTGATCTCACCCTAACAGTCGATGCCCGCGGATACCGGAACCTCACCAGCTTTGAACAGTACGATATTGTTACAGTAGGTGATTCCTTTACAGAAGGGTCACGGGTGTCCGATGATGAACCGTGGCCGGTTCTCTTGGGGAAAAAATTGAACCGTAACGTCTACAATCTGGGAATTTCGGGCGGCGAGCCGAACTACTATCTTAACGCATTTCGGGCTGTTGGCCTGGACCTCAGACCAAAGGTTGCCATCTTCATGATTTACGAGGGAAATGACTTTAAAGGCATCAGGCTTGAAAAGGGTTCGACCAACCCGGGCCAACCTTTGGGCAAACGCATTGAGAAGGCCATTAAATACTCTCCTGTTGTAATGGGTTTCAAAACCGCATTTATCAAGTACCTGGGCCCCATTAATGCTGACGGTCCGGTTCCCGGTGCTGGAATACTCTCCTGGATGCCGGTTGAGGTACCCCCTGGTCCTGGTGCCAAGTACTATGCTTTCAGGCCCAAGCGTCTGATGCGTCTATATTGGACCGAATGCGATTTTCGCCAATCCTTTGGCTGGACCAGCACGGCCAAAGTCCTCAAAATGATCAAGGATGTCTGTGATCGGGAAGGGATCCGAATGGTTATCGTATACGCTCCCAGCAAACCCCATGTAGTAATGCCTTTGGCAAAAGAAAACATTTCACAGAAACATCTGTATGCCTTTGCCTCACTCAAAAAACGCGGGCTGCCTGCGCCTAAAGAATTCAAGAATAAACTGTACAACCGATTGGGGACCCAAGAGAAAGTCTTGCGCGAATTCTGCCAAAACCAGAACATCGAATTTGTCAGCACTACCGCTGCACTGCAGAACATGGCGGAGGGAGGTCATCAGGTCTACTATACCTACGATCAGCATTGGACCCGCCTTGGACATATGGTAGTTGCGGAGGAATTATTCAGATACTTCACTGCTTCAGGAGTGGGCAAAAATTGCATGTAACGCTATTCTAACCTCACAAATCAAAAAAACTTTGAAGCCTTTGTATCAATGTCTCCTTCATTGAGATTCGGCCGTGGCAATAGTTATAGAATCAAACGCCTTTTCCCTTCTGGCGCTATAAAGACCCTTACTTCATCACTTGCGGACCGGTCCGGTTTCATGTGCGCTACTTCCCAGTCACACCACAGGGTTTGAATTTCCTTCTGCGTCCCCTATGGCGTGCAGGCATTCCGTTTAACATAGTTCTTGTGGCATTCCTGACTCCAGACCGTTCAAATGGCGAAAAAGAAAAGTGAAGGGAGCGCAGATTAAAGATACTATAGAAAACTTAAGCATTTAAACACTAGATCTGATATACCCTCTCAAAGACTTGACGAAAGCTATCGACCCCGTATGTTGGTCTTTGGTTCTTGGTTATGGAGTCGATATGAAGAAATGCAACCTTTGTGGATTTCCCGTCATGCCTCTAAGAGAGGCACAAAACAAATTTTTGGCTGTAAAGAATTCGACAAATGCCCATGAGCGCTGTTGGCTCAATAAACGCTGTGAGCGACTATGAGAATTTCTCGCACTCACTCGTTTTATTACTGGACCTGTACCTCCACTATATCGAGCCAGGTTCCATCAGGGATACCATCCGCATTGTCATCCACTGCAAAGTATATGGCATAATCTCCTTGTAAGAGAGGTATGTTGAGGACCTCGAACGGGGCCAAGTCAAAGAGCGGAGCTTGAGCACACAGGTTAATTCCAGGAGCCCAGCCAGTCGGAAATATGTATGAATACCAGTTAGAGCCTACATAAGCGGCGATCCACCAATCTACAGCCGGGCCATCATAACTTCCCGGATGAAGGCTGACCGTGATGGAAACAGGAGTATCCTGTGAAACGATCAATGGATCGTCTTGGCCATTTGCTCTTATGTCTATTGAGACATCCCCGTTTGGGACCCAACCTGCTATTCTAGCCATCATCCACCAGAAGGCTCTACCCTTAAGCTGACAGTTGAGACAGCGGGAATGAGCACAAGAAGGGCAGGAGGCACATTCACCCGAATGGGCCGAACACCATTCATCCGCCCAGTTACCGCCATGATAGTTACAGGAATCAGTCGCTCCTTTATCCAGGAAGTAGTTGCCGTCGGGATCATAACTTTCAATATCGGCAAAATCGAAAAGGATTTTGTTGTTTGCGGTGCAATAGTCGCGAATCTGGTTGTTTCGGATATTTACGTTCCCACCTTCACCGGTTCCATTCAGATGCCCGGTCATGTAAACAAATGTAACATCCGGATAGTCTGTTTCGAGGTCATTCATCAAGGTAAGGTAGGTATCAATCTGTTCTTCAGTGCCATCAACCTGACCGCACCATGACCACATGATCATGTTTCTGTCACAACCTGAAGTATCCAGTAGACTTCGAGTCCTGGTTGCCCAGGTGGTTCTATCCGGATTTCCCAGATCACCGGAGGGCTCCAGGTCATGCAGCGAAAATCCGCCATTGGTACCGTTGTGGTCATACCAGTATAGAGAGCCAGAGGTACCTCTTAGAAGACTCATTCCGGTTACGATCTGGCTGCCATGCGACGTATGGCCGTATGAAAGCCTGAACATCGCTTTTGCTTGATTTATTGCCGATTCCGGAATCTTGGTAATGTCCGTACAGGTATGGTCGATGATAATTGGTTGCGAAAAAGATACCGAATGAATGCACAATAAAACCCACAAAGTCACTATTGTGGCCACGAGCATCTTGTCAGGTGTTTGCTGGTTTCTGGTCATTTTACTACTCCTTCTGAGAGAATAGGGCCTGAGACCGCGACGAAGATAACACGGAGATCATATAACCTATTGTCTTTACAACATTACTCCTAACCCAACTTCGTGCTTTTTTTCGACTTTATGGGGTAAATGCTATCATT
>JAGGRV010000130.1 GCA_021159445.1 Deltaproteobacteria bacterium
ATATCATTGATGTATTTCTGATAAGCATAACCCCATTGGAGGCATGGGTAAGCGTTCCTGCAGGGATTGTCGCCGGTATCAATCCCGTGACCGTGATTCTTGTATCATCCATAGGGAATCTACTGCCAGTATTCCTCTTTTACGGCATGATCGATGCGATCAAGAGATTTAAAATAATTTCACGGTACTTAGAGAGAGCACATGAAAAGACCGGAAGATACACAGCAAAATATGGAAGCGCCGGGATCATTCTGGTAACGCCGATACTTGGCGGATACTGTACAGGAATTGGTGTTGCGCTCATCGGTATATCGCTCTATAGGGGGATACTTCCGCTCTTCATCGGGCTTTTGCTCAAGTGCACCATACTTGCATGGCTGACATACTCTGGCATTGATGCCTGGGAGTACCTTGTATGAATTGTCAGTGTTATGGAAACAACATTTCAGTCAGCCAGATCGAAACATATTTAAAGCAGTACAGTAGATACTGACATTATGAAGAGCGCTGTCGAATCGCTGCGCAATCTCGGGCTCACCGAGTACGAGGCAAAGACGTACGTAGCCCTCGTGAAGATCGCAAGCGGGACCGCATCAGACATTCATCTGGTATCAGGAATTCCGCGTTCTGCTGTGTACGGTGCGCTGAATAAGCTTGAGGAGCGGGGAGTAATCGAGGTACAGTCTTCAAAGCCGATGAGATACAGGGCAGTTCCTCCAAAGAATGCCCTTGAAAAGCTCAAAAATAATTTTATAGCAGGGAGCGAAGACGCACTCGCCTCGCTTGAAGAGGTCTATCAAACACAGAAGACCGGGGCGAGAGCGGAGGCGGTATGGACAATAAACGGAGTTAAAAACGTAAGCAGCAAAATTATCGAGATGGTCAGGGGCGCACAGGAAGACATAATCTTTGCTGCATCTTATCCTGCGTTTCACGAGGTCGCAGAGACTTATTCGGTTTTCAGGGATATAAAAGGCGAAATAATCAACAGAATCGAAGAAGGTATCACGGTGCGGATAACCGGATCGCAAAACGCCGGACTCGAAAAGATTGCAAAAGAGATTCAAGGGGCACAGGTCAGGGCATTTCCTACCGATAAATCAACTACAGGTGGCGGAATACTGATCGTTGATGGCGCAGAGGTACTGATTGCGGTCGTCAGCGAGAATGCGAATACCGGGATGCAGGACATTGTGGCAATCTGTACAGATGGAGTTGGAGCTGTGTCGATATTCAAACACTTTGTTGAGACCGAATGGGATGCATCGGTGGCGATATGAAGGAGATGGCAGGAGGCGGATAATATCTCGATCAAGGATTTATTTGAACAAATCGGGGTTTTCATTGAGAAGAACACGATTCCGATACTCGCTGTTGCGTTTATTCTTATTCTCCTCTCCTTCAGTGGTGCGAAGCAGATCGAGATGGCATCAGGCACCGAAACCTTTGTGAAAAAGGAGTCCCGCATTTATCAGGACTTTGACCTCCAGTACCGGCAGTACTTCGGAACTGACGCGATCGTGGTTATGGTTGAGGGTGAAGACGTTACTACGCATGGGGTCTTGCGTGCCATCGAACGGCTTGAGACCGGTGTTTCAGGAACAAGGAACGTTGAGCAGGTTATGGATGTCGCGAGTATGGTGCGGCAGGCAAATCTTGAGGTGTCAGGACGCAACCGGATCCCTGATGACAAACAAGCGATCAGATCACTCATCGATATGATTCCGGAACAGCAACGTAAAACCGTGCTGCCTGATACAACGCACACGGCGATCTTTGTTGTGATGCCCGCACGCCTCAGCGACCCTGAACAAGCAGACGTAATCGCGGTTGTTAAGGCTATGGCAGAGTGGGCGGATTTTCCAGCAGGATATAAGATAATTGTTACCGGTGACCCGGCATTCGTGAATGCCATGAAACATGAGATGAACTCGAGCATGGGTCCGCTCCTTCTGATCGCATCGCTTCTGATGGTGGTGGTGCTCTTCATCGCGTTCAAACATGCGCGGTGGCAGCTCCTCCCGCTTCCGGTTGTCCTGATCGGGATTATCTGGACGTTCGGTGCGATGGGATTTCTCGGAATACCGCTCTCGATGGTCTCGATGTCTGCTTTTCCGATCCTGATCGGGCTCGGGATCGACTATGCGATCCAGTTCCACAACAGAATCGAAGAGGAGTTCGCAAGGGTCGATGATGCAAAGAGAGCGGTCAGGGCGACGGTACGACATACCGCACCCGCTGTCCTGATCGCGCTGATCATCACCGGGCTTGGTTTCGTGAGTCTGTTCACATCGACGGTGCCGATGATTCAGGATTTCGGGCTGCTGTGCCTGGTCGGCATCGTCTGCTGCTTCTTTTCTGCTCTGTTCGTCGGAATTACGACAATCTATATGCTGCATCGCAGAAGCGACAGAAAGAATCACAGACAAAATAGCAAGCAGACCCCCGACAAGAGTGTCCGGGCAGACAGTGCCGCCGAACGGTTCTTTGGCGGTCTTGCGGTCTGGTCTGCAAACAATCCCCTGCTCGTGCTCAGTGTCGCCGGGTTACTCTGTTTTGCAGGGCTGTATGCGGATACGATGATCGGGATCGAGACCGATGTGAAGACGTTCGTGCCGTCTGACATGCCCGCACTCATTGATCTGGATCACATGGTCGATGTGCTTGGCGGCACCGACCAGTTAAACCTGATCGTGAAGGCGGACGATGTAACCGATCCCACTGTGATCGAGTGGATGGATCGGTTCGCGGCGCACGAGGTTGAACTGCACCCCTACATTTCAAGTGGAGACAGCATAGCAGATCCGATGAGGGCTATGAATCACGGGGTGCTTCCGGAGGATGCGGCGCAGATGGACGCTATTTTACAAACGATTCCCGAGAGCGCGAGAGACCGGTACATCCACGGGCGTACAACAGCGCTCCTGAATCTTGGTATCGGGGATGCGGTATCAGGGCTCGGTCTTCCCAGAATCGAGCGGTTGATCAGACTCGTAGAAGGCGATATCCAGTGGACAGAGCCGCCACCTGGGGTCACAGTCACGATCACAGGAAACTCGGTGGCGATGACCACAGTGATTACGGCACTCACGACGGGCAGGCGGTTGATGACGCTTGTAGGGCTCGTACTGATCCTTGGCGGACTCTTCCTGCTCTACCGCGACTGGCTGAAAGCGGTCATACCTGTGCTAACGATGGCCCTTGTCATCGGCTGGTCGGGAGGCGTGATGTATGTACTCGGCATGGACTACACGCCGATGACCGCAACGCTCGGAGCGCTGATTCTTGGTATCGGCTCCGAGTATGCCGTGATGATGATGGAGCGGTACTTTGAGGAGCGGGAGAACGGACTTATTCCGATCGATGCAATACGGGAGTCCACCGGCAAGATCGGAGTTGCGATCCTGGCATCCGGGTGTACGACTCTCGCAGGGTTCTCAGCGCTGCTTGCATCACCGTTCTCGATGAACAGAAACTTCGGAATCGTGACCGTGATCGATGTGCTGCTTGCGCTGATCGCAAGTTTCTTTGTATTTCCGGTGCTCATGGTGTGGCTGGACCGGATGCGAGAGAGGAGGAGGGCGCGGAGATGGGAGACAGAGGTGAATACGTCAACCACCCCCTCCCTGACCCTAACGGGCAGAGGAAGGGGCTTGAAAGAGCCCCTGGTTGATCAGGAGGCATAGAAATATGCAGAAGTTAG